>NZ_LZLU01000138.1:0-114954 GCF_001673415.1 Mycobacterium sp. 1165196.3
AAACTGGCGACTCATCGCGTGTCTCGACATGGGCTGGGAAGAGTACAGGGTGGCCGCAGAGTACGACGGCGATCACCATCGCACGAACCGCAAGCAGTACGCGCGTGACCAGAGCCGGCTACGCAAGCTCGATGACCTGGGGTGGATGGTCGTCCGGGTGATCGCCGACGACAAGCCGGACGACGTTGTGGGCCGCGTGCGCCGTGCGCTCATCCGTCGCGGATATCGCGACACTTAACCAGTTGCGACGACACGCCGAAAAGAATCGCAGCAGTTTAAGTTTCGCGGCATGGGAGGGCGCGGGGCGGCCTGGCATGGGAGGGGTGTCAGTCCACCCGGGTGGCGTGCACTTCCCAGAACGGGGCGTGCGCCCGTTGACCCTCGAGCCACGGCTCGATCACCCGGAACCGCTCCAGCAGCTTCTCGGCCTGATCGGCGATGTCGGGGTTGCGTTGGGCCATCGCCTCGATGGACTCGACGCTGATGTTGACCCGATACGTGGTGGTGCCCAGATAGGTGATCTCCCAGCCGCCGTCCGGAAGCACGTCACGAAAGTCGTTCTCGGACAACGACCGCAACATCTTGAAGCCATTGACGTTGTGTTCGCCGAACTCGTACATGTACAGCCGGGCACCGGGCTTGGTGGCGCGGTGCAGCGCCCGCACGTACGAACTGCGCAGCTCGGGCTCGGTGCTGAAGGTGTGGTAGAAGGCGCAGTCGACCACCGTGTCGAACCGGCCGTCGAACCCGTCCAGCTTGGTGGCGTCGGCCAGCTCGAAATTGACCGTCACACCGGCCTTTTGGGCGTTCTCGCGGGCGCGCTCGATGGCGGTCGCCGAGCCGTCGATGCCGGTCGCCGAAAACCCCTTGGACGCGTAGTAGATGGCGTGGTGGCCCGGTCCGGTCCCCGGGTCGAGCACCTCGCCCTTGACCGCCCCGAGCGCGACGAGCTGCTGGACCACCGGCTGCGGGCCGCCGATGTCCCACGGTGTGGCGGCCGGCAGGCCGTGCAACGTCCGCTGGTCGCGGTACATCTCCTCGAAACGGGTGGGGTCGGTGGGGTCGAACGTCGTCATGTGGCGCCACTCCTCATCGCTTCGCTCTGCATCGTCGCCGGCGCGGTTGTCATGGCAGCGCATTCACCAGCTGCTCGACGGGCACCCGGGGGCCGGTGAAAAACGGCGTCTCCTCGCGGGTGTGCCGGCGGGCGTCGGTGGCACGCAGCTCGCGCATCAGGTCGACGATGCGGTGCAGTTCGGGAGCCTCGAAGGCCAAAATCCACTCGTAGTCCCCGAGCGCGAAGGCCGGGACGGTGTTGGCGCGCACGTCCTTGTACTCGCGCGCGGCCATGCCGTGCTCGGCGAGCATGCGGCGGCGCTCGTCGTCGGGCAGCAGGTACCACTCATAGGACCGCACAAAGGGATACACGCAGATGTAGGCGCCGGGCTCCTCGCCGGCCAGAAACGCCGGGATGTGGCTCTTGTTGAATTCGGCCGGCCGATGCAGCGCCACGCTGCTCCACACCGGGGCGCTGACCCGCCCGAGCGCCGTCGTGCGCCGGAAGTCGGCGTAGGTGGCCTGCAGCGCCTCGACGCGCTCGGCGTGGGTCCAGATCATGAAGTCGGCGTCGGCCCGCAGACCCGCGACGTCGTAGAGGCCGCGCACCACGACGCCGCGCTCCTCCTGCTGCTTGAAGAACGTCGACGCCTCATCGATGACGTCGCCGCGCTGGTCGCCCAGCTCACCCGGCTCGACGGAGAACACCGAGAACATCAGGTAGCGGATCTGGGAATTGAGCGAGTCGTAGTCGAGCTTGGCCATGAAACCTATCGTGCCACTTGCGCGTCGAAGCCTCCGAATGCCCCGATCACCCGCTCCGCCGCGCGCCCGGCCGCGCCCACGCAGGCCGGCACGCCGATGCCGTCCAGGTAGCTGCCGGCCACCGCCAGCGTCGGGGGCAGCCCCGCGCGCACCTCGGCGACCAGCTCGGCGTGGCCGGGGCCGTACTGCGGCATCGCGTCGATCCAGCGCTGGATGCGGGCGTCGACGGGGTCGACGGTCAGCCCGAACACGGTGGCCAGGTCGCCCAGCGCCCAGCTCAGCAGCTCGTCGTCGGGGGTGTCCGCCGCGACGCGATCGCCGAACCGCCCGAACGACAGCCGCAACAGCTGCGCGTCGCCGCGGACCCCCCATTTGCGCGACGACAGCGTGATGGCCTTGGCCCGCAGCCGCTCACCGGTCGCCACCAGCACGCCCGAACACTGCGGGAACGCGGTGTCGCCGGGCACGGCCAGCGCCATCACCACCGACGAGGCGCTGGTGATGCGTCCGGCCGCGGCGGCGCTGCGGGGGGCGATCCCGGCCAGCAGGCGGGCACACTCCCCCGCCGGGACGGCCAGGATCACCGCGTCGGCGGGCCAGCGAGTGCCGGCGTCGTCGACCACCGCCCAGCCGGCGGCGGCGGGCTCCAGGCGCGAGACCGCGGCGCGCACCCGGCGCGGGCGACCGCGCGCCACGAGCTCGTCGATCAGCACCTGGTAGCCGCCCTCGAGCGCCCCGAACACCGGCGCGCCGGTGGCCGGCGGCAGCGCCTGCCGGACGGCGTCGGTCAGGCTGGTCGCGCCGCGGTCCAGGGCCGCCGCGACCGTCGGGGCCGCCGCGCGCAGCCCGATGGTGGCCGACGAGCCCGCATACACCCCGCTCAGCAGGGGATCCACCGACCGTGACACCACCTGGTCGCCGAACCGCTCGCCCACCAGGTCGGCCACCGCCGGGTCGCTGCCCGCCCGCCACGCCAGCGGGCGGCTGGGTTCGGCCTCGACGCGGGCCACCGTGGCCTCGTCGACCAGTCCCGCCACCGAGGCCGCCGACGACGGGATCCCGACGACGGTGCCCGCGGGCAGCGGCCGTAACTCCTGGCGGCTGTAGATCAGTGGGCGTGCGCCGGTCGAAACCCGCTGGCGCTCAGTCAGGTTCAGCTCCGCGAGCAGCGCCGGCATTTCGGGGCGGCGCAGCACGAATGCCTCGGCGCCCAGATCCATCGGCTGTCCGGCGACCGGCTCGGTGCGCAACACGCCGCCGAGCCGGTCACCCGGATCGAACAGCGTGATCGCCGCGCCGTCGCCGGCGGCCGCGCGCAGCCGATAGGCCGCCGTCAGGCCCGAAATACCGCCCCCCACAACGCAATACGAGGGGGCACTCATAGGGAGTGGACCAGCGACACCAGGTCGGTCAGCACACCGGGATCGGTTTCGGGCAACACACCGTGGCCCAGGTTGAAGACGTGGCCCGCGGCGCCGGCATCGATGGCGCGCCGGCCGTCGTCCACCACCGCGCGCGCCGCGCGTTCCACTACCGGCCAGCCCGCCAACACCACCACCGGATCGAGGTTGCCCTGCAACGCCGTGCCGGGTTGGACGCGGGCGGCCGCATCGGGCAGCGAGGTTCGCCAATCGACGCCCACCACGTTCGCGCCGACCGACGACATCGCGCCCAGCAGTTCGGCGGTGCCGACCCCGAAGTGGGTCATCGGGACGCCGTAGCCGGCCAGGGCGGCGAATACCCGGGCGCTGTGCGGCTGCACGTAGGTGCGGTAGTTCGCCAGGGAAAGCGCCCCGGCCCACGAGTCGAACACCTGAATGGCGTCCACCCCGGCCTCCAGCTGCACCCGCAAGAAACCCACCGTGATGTCGGTCAGCTTCTCCATCAGCGCATGCCAGGTCTCCGGCTCGGCCAGCATCATCGCCTTGGTGCGCGCATGGTTACGGCTCGGGCCGCCCTCGATCAGATAGGACGCCAGGGTGAACGGCGCGCCCGCGAAGCCGATCAGCGGGACGTTGCCCAGCGCGGACACCAGCAGCGACACCGCGTCGGAAACAGGCTGAACCCGTTGCCGCTCAAGCGGTTTGACGGCGGCAACGTCGGCAGCGGTGCGCACCGGTGACTCGATCACCGGCCCCACCCCGGCGACGATGTCCAGGTCGATGCCCGCCCCGAGCAATGGCACCACGATGTCGGAGAACAAGATCGCCGCGTCGACGTCGTGGCGGCGCACCGGCTGCAGGGTGATCTCGCAGACCAACTCGGCGTCGAAGCAAGCCGACAGCATGTCGGTCTGGGCCCGCAGCGCCCGGTATTCGGGCAGCGAGCGACCGGCCTGGCGCATGAACCACACCGGCACCCGGTTGGGTTTGCGCCCGCTCACGGCCGCCAGATACGGCGACTCGGGAAGGTCGCGGCGAGTACTCATCAGCCTCAATGCTGCCATGGGGGCCGATGGCCGGTTGCGTAACATCAACCCGATGCCAGTCAACTACGACGAGTTTCCAAGCCTGCGCCGCGAGCTCGGGGACAACGGGGTGCTGACCCTGGTGCTGGACTCCCCCGGCCTGAATTCGGTCGGCCCGCAGATGCACCGCGACCTCGCCGACATCTGGCCGGTGATCGACCGCGACCCGGCGGTGCGCGCCGTCCTGGTCCGCGGCGAGGGCAAGGCGTTCTCCTCCGGCGGCAGCTTCGACCTGATCGACGAGACCATCAACGACTACGAGGGCCGGCTCCGCATCATGCGCGAGGCCCGCGACCTGGTGCACAACATGATCAACTGCGACACCCCCGTCGTGTCGGCGATCCGCGGGCCGGCGGTGGGCGCGGGCCTGGTGGTGGCCCTGCTGGCCGACATCTCGGTGGCGGGTCGCACCGCGAAGCTGATCGACGGGCACACCAAGCTCGGCGTGGCGGCCGGCGACCACGCCGCGATCTGCTGGCCGCTGCTGGTCGGCATGGCCAAGGCCAAGTACTACCTGCTGACCTGCGAGACGCTGCTGGGCGAGGAGGCCGAGCGGATCGGGCTGGTGTCCACCTGCGTCGACGACGACGACGTGCTGTCCACCGCCAGCCGCATCGCCGAGAACCTGGCGCAGGGCGCACAGAACGCGATCCGGTGGACCAAGCGCAGCCTCAACCACTGGTATCGCATGATGGGCCCTACCTTCGAGACCTCGGTGGGCCTGGAATTCCTCAGTTTCAGCGGCCCCGACGTGCAGGAAGGCCTGGCGGCCCACCGCGAGAAACGTCCCGCGCGTTTTACCCGCTGAGCGCCGTCTGAGCTGCACATATAGCTTTGGTGGAGGTCCGGTAACGGCTTGGTCGCGGCGGGTTTGAAACGCGGCGCGCCTGTCGCGGCGTGTCGGGCTGTGGGTCTACCGTCGATCCCTGTGACCCGTGCCGTGACGACGCAGAACGGTCGGGATGGACAGGAGCGGCGCCAAGTGACCTCATCCGAACCGGCCCCCTTCCGCGAGGCGGTAGCGGCGATGAACGCCGTCGTCGTGCGGCCGGAGATCGAGTTGGGTCCCATCCGGCCGCCGCAACGCTTGGCTCCCCACAGCTACGCCCTGGGCGCCGAGGTCAAACATCCCGACCGCGACATCATTCCCGAACGCTCCGACGGCGACGCCTTCGGCCGGCTGATCCTGCTCTACGACCCCGAGGGGGCCGACGCGTGGGACGGCACCATCCGCATGGTCGCCTACATCCAGGCCGACCTCGACCCCAGTGAGGCGGTTGACCCGCTGCTGCCCGAAGTAGCGTGGAGTTGGCTAGTCGAGGCACTGGAGTCACGTATGGAACAAGTCGTCGCCCTGGGCGGCACCGTCACCGCCACCACATCGGTGCGCTATGGAGACATCTCCGGGCCGCCGCGCGCCCACCAGCTCGAGCTGCGCGCGTCGTGGACCGCGACCTCACCCGCGGTCGGCGGTCATGTCGAGGCGTTCTGCGAGGTGCTGGAGCACGCCGCGGGCCTACCACCCGCTGGAGTCACCGACCTGAGCTCACGGTCACGCGCCTAGCATGGGCGAACCGGCGGCCGACGGGCCGGGCAGCAGCGTGCCCGGCGACGCGGGCACCGACCCGGCGCCCACCCCGCTGCCGCGCCCTTCCGAAGGCGTGCCGCCGATCTCGGTGAGCGTCGGCGACATCGAGGCCGCCGCGCAGCGGCTGGACCGCGGGCACGGGCCGTTCGCGGTGGACGCCGAGCGGGCGTCGGGTTTCCGCTACTCCAACCGGGCCTACCTGATCCAGATCCGGCGGGCCGGCTCCGGCACGGTGCTCATCGATCCGGTGAGCCACGGCGCCGACCCGCGCCAGGCCCTGCGGCCGGTGGCCGAGGTGCTGGGCAGCGACGAATGGATCCTGCACTCCGCCGATCAGGACCTGCCGTGTCTGGCGGAGGTGGGCATGCGGCCGCCGGCGCTGTACGACACCGAACTCGCCGGACGGCTGGCCGGGTTCGACCGGGTAAACCTGGCCACCATGGTCGAGCGGCTGCTGGGCTTCGGGCTGGCCAAGGGCCACGGCGCGGCCGACTGGTCCAAACGGCCGCTGCCCGCCGAATGGCTCAACTACGCCGCGCTGGACGTCGAGCTGCTCATCGAGCTGCGCGCGGCGATCGCCGATGTGCTGGCCGAGCAGGGCAAAAGTGATTGGGCCGCACAGGAATTCGACTATCTGCGCGAGGTGGGTTCGAAAGATCCGAGCGCCGCCACGCGCCGGGACCGGTGGCGGCGGACGTCGGGCATCCATCGGGTGCGCGATCAGCGTGGCCTGGCCGCGGTGCGCGAACTGTGGTTGACCCGCGACCGGATCGCGCAGCGCCGCGACATCGCGCCGCGGCGCATCCTGCCCGACTCGGCCATCATCGACGCCGCCCTGGCCAACCCGACGACCGTCGAGGAACTGGTCGCGTTGCCCGTGTTCGGGGGGCGCAATCAGCGGCGCAGCGCCGCGACGTGGCTGGCGGCGCTGGATGAGGCCCGGCGCAACAAAAACCCGCCCACCGACAGCGAAGCGCCGAACGGCCCGCCGCCGCCGTCGCGGTGGAGCAGGCGCAAACCGGAGGCCGCCGCCCGGCTGGAGGCCGCGCGCTCGGCGCTGTCGGAGGTGTCCGGGCGGGTCCACGTCCCCACCGAGAACCTGGTGTCACCGGACCTGGTGCGACGGCTGTGCTGGGACTGGGCGCCCGCCCCCGATCCGCTCGACGCCGTCGAGAACTTTCTGCGCGCCGGCCAGGCCCGGCCGTGGCAGCGGGAATTGGTGGACCCGGTGCTGGCCAAGGCGCTGCAGGCGCCGGAAGGCACCGAGCCCGCTGAATAGTGGCGATCGCGAGCGCGCCGCAGCCGGGCGAAGCGGGTCGCCACCATCGGCACTAGTCGAGGTGCTCGCGGATCTCCGCTTCGGCGACGCCGCTGCCCAGCGCGGCGACCCAGCCGGTGATGCGGCGGGCCACGTCCTGGTCGGTCAGCGCCAGATCGGACAGCAGCTCACCGCGGGAGGCCTGCTCGTAGAACTGCTGCGGCAGTCCGACGTCGCGACACGGGACGTCGATCTCCGCGCGGCGCAGGGCGGCCGACACCGCCGAGCCGACGCCGCCGTTGACTCCGTTGTCCTCGCACGTGACGACCAGCTTGTGCTGCTCCGCGAGCTCGAGAATGCTCGGCGACACCGGCAGCACCCAGCGCGGGTCGATGACCGTGACGCCGATCCCCTGGTCCTGTAGCCGCCTGGCCACCGCCAGCGCCATCGGCGCGAACGCGCCGACGCCGATCAGCAGCACGTCGTGGTTGCAGCCGCCGGCCGGGACCGCGAGCACGTCAACGCCCGAGGTGCCGGCGCCGCGACGCTCGATCGCCGGGATGTCCTCGCCCACATCGCCTTTCGGGAAGCGCAGCGCCGTGGGGCCGTCGTCGACGTCGAGCGCCTCACCGAGTTCCTCGCGCAACCGGGTGGCGTCCCGGGGTGCGGCCACCCGCATGCCGGGCACGATGCCCAGCATCGACAGGTCCCACATGCCGTTGTGGCTGGCGCCGTCCGCACCGGTGATGCCGGCCCGGTCGAGCACCATGGTGACGGGCAGCTTGTGCAGCGCTACGTCCATCATGATCTGGTCGAAGGCCCGGTTGAGGAACGTCGAATAGATGGCCACCACCGGGTGCATGCCGCCCATCGCCAGCCCGGCCGCCGACGTCATCGCGTGCTGCTCGGCGATGCCGACGTCGAACAGGCGGTCCGGGAACTGCTGCCCGAACGGGGTCAGCCCGGTCGGGCCGGGCATGGCCGCGGTGATGGCCACGATGTCGCGGCGCTTGTGGGCGTAGCCGATGAGCGCGTCGGAGAACGTCGCCGTCCAGCCGGGCCCGGCGATCTTGGTCGCCTGGCCGGTGACCGGGTCGATGACGCCGCAGGAATGCATCTGCTCGGCCTCGTCGTCCTCGGCCGGGGCGAAGCCCATCCCCTTGCGGGTCACCACGTGCACGATCACCGGGCGGCCGAAACCGCGGGCGTGCCGCAGCGCGGCCTCCACCGCGCGCTCGTCGTGGCCGTCGACCGGACCCACGTACTTCAGTCCCAGGTCGGTGAACAGCAGCTGCGGCGACAGCGAGTCCTTGATGCCGGCCTTGACGCTGTGCATCACGCGGTAGGCGAGCCTGCCGACCAGCGGCAGCGCGCGCAGCGCGTCGCGGCCCTTCTCCAGGGCCTGCTCGTAGGCCGGCTGCAGCCGCAGCGAAGCCAGATGATCGGCGACACCGCCGATCGTCGGGGCGTAGCTGCGGCCATTGTCGTTGACGACGATGATGACGGGCCGGCCGGAGGCGGCGATGTTGTTCAGCGCCTCCCAGCACATGCCACCGGTGAGCGCGCCGTCGCCGATCACAGCGACCACGTGCCGGTTGCGGTGTCCGCTCAGCTCGAAGGCCTTGGCCAGGCCGTCGGCGTAGGACAACGACGCGCTGGCGTGGCTGGACTCCACCCAGTCGTGCTCGCTCTCGGCGCGCGACGGATACCCGGACAGGCCGCCCTTCTTGCGCAGGCTTTCGAAGTCGTGGGCGCGCCCGGTCAGCATCTTGTGCACGTAGGCCTGATGGCCGGTGTCGAAGATGATCGGATCGTGGGGTGAGTCGAACACCCGGTGCAGGGCGAGCGTCAGCTCGACCACGCCCAGATTGGGCCCCAGGTGTCCCCCGGTGGCAGCAACCTTGTGAATCAGGAACTCGCGAATCTCGGCGGCCAGATCGCGAAGCTGATGCGCAGAAAGGTGCTGCAGATCAGCGGGCCCGCGGATCTGTTCCAGCATCCAGTCAGTCTACGCAGCGCTGTGGAGAACACTACTGACGAACGTGGCGACGTTCATCGCTGCTGCGCGGGGCCGAACAGTCCGGCGAGCGTGTCATGAAGGTCGGGGTCGGCCAGGATGACGACCTCGTCCCCGGCCTCCAGTTCGGTGTCGCCCCGCACCGGCACCAGGCCGGTCGCGCGGACCACGATGCTCACCCAGATGTCACCGACGCGGTCGCCGAGACCTTCGACCGTGGAACGCTCGGCGACGGAACCGGTCGCGACGCTGAAGCGATGAACCCCCTGCGGCTCGTCGGCGAGTCGCACACCTATCTGCCATGGCCGGGTCTCCACCGTGCGCATGGGCAGGTGCAACAACCTGGCGACACCAGGCACCGAGCTGCCCTGCACCAGCACCGAGACAACGACGACGACGACCACGATGCCGTAGAGGCGTTCGGCGTCGGCGACGTGAGCAGCGCGCAAGAACTCGCCCAGCAGGATGGGCACTGCGCCCTTGAGCCCGGCGAAAAGAACGAAGGCCCGTTCGTTTCGCCGCAATCGCACGGGAACCAAGCAGGAGCCCACCGCCAACGGCCGAATCAGCACGGTTAGGGCCACGGCGAGGACGAGCCCGCAACCCCACACATCAGGATGGGCAAGGACATTGAGATCGACGGTCAAACCCAGAATGGCGAACGCGACGATTTCCGCAAGACCCGCCAGGGCGGCGTGGAATCGCTTGATCTCCGGCTTGTAGGGCGCGCGGGCGTCGCCGATCACAATGCCGGCGACGAACACGGCCAGAAATCCCGAGCCATGCGCGAGCGTGGCAATGCCGTACAACATCAGGCAGGATGCCAGCGTTCGTAGCGAATAGAGACCTTCGCTCGGCAAGGCGACGCGACGCATGAAGACGAGCAGGACGCGACCGCCGAGCACCCCGACGGCCAGGCCGACCGCCATCTGTAGAGCGAATTGTGTTCCCACGCTGGCGAATCCGGCTGCACTGAGGCCACCGGCGGCGATCAGGCTGGACATCAAGGAGATGCCGACCGGATCATTGGCACCCGACTCGCCCTCCAGGATGGTGCCACTGCGGCCGCTGATCTCGCGTTTGCCCAAAACGGAGAAAACCACGGCCGGATCGGTCGGCGCCACGGCCGTGGCCACGAGCACCGCGGGAAACCAGCTGATTCCGCATACGTAGTGCAGCACCAGTGTCGCCCCTGCTGCGGTGAGGGCGGTGCCCACGACGCCCACCGACAGGATCGGGGCCGCCGCCGCGCGGAAGCGCGCCGGCCCGATATGCATGCCGCCGTCGAACAGCACCAGCACGAGCGCGATGGTGATGACCCGTTCCACGACCCGCTCGGAGGGAGGCTGCACCGCGGGCACCGCGTGCACCGCGACGGCCGCTCCGACCAACACGAGTAATGGCACCGGGACCTTGACCCGCTCGGTTAGCCGATTCGCCAGCACCGCAACCAAACCGACCGCGCTGGAGAGCAACACCAACAGCGCGTAACGAACAGTCTCGTTCACGACGGCAGCAACCCGGTGAGCACGTCCCGCGCACACGTTCGACAAGACTCGACAGCCACGGCCCGTTCTTTGATGGTATGCACGCGGGCCTTTCGATCGATCGACAGTGTTCCTTCAAGACATCGCCGACCAGACTTCCCGGCACACCGCGACGCAGTCTAGCCGGTCGTGACACTCACCCGGGCGGCATTGCGGTGATGCGCCAGGAGGACCGTCGTCGCGACAGACTCCCTAGCGGGTCAGCAGCGCCACGCATTCGGTGTGATGGGTCAGCGGGAACGCGTCGAACACCCTGATCTTCTCCACGGTGTAACCGTGTTTGAGGTAGAGCCCGACGTCACGGGCGAACGATGCTGCCTCACAACCGATGTGCACAACGCGAGGGACGCCGGCGGCGGCCAGCAGGTCGATGACCTCGCGCCCGGCTCCCGCCCGCGGCGGATCCAGCACCGCCACATCGGCTTTCGCGGCGCGGTCTCGTTGCGCGGCCAGCGCGCGCCGCACCGAGTCGGTGACGATCTGCACCTGGGTCAGATCGGCCAGGGCGACCCGCGCGGCGCGGGTCGAGCCGCGCGAGGTGTCGACGCTGAGCACCCGCCCGGAGCGGCCCACGGCGTCGCCGAGCACGGCGGCGAAAACGCCTGCGCCGCCGTACAAATCCCACGCGCGCATCCCAGCGCCGAGCTGTGCCCAGTCGGCGATCAGGTCGCTGTAGACGCCCGCCGCGTCGCGGTGCGCCTGCCAGAAGGCGGTCACCGGCACCTGCCAGGTGCGCCCGGCCACCCGCTGCACCGCCTCGTAGCGCCCCTGGATCACCTTGGTCGCCGTGTGCCTGCCCTGCCGCAGCGTGCGCACGACGTGGCGGGTGCCGTCGTCGTCGACGGCCACGTGCAGCTGCGCCGCCGGCGGCCACTCGATGTCGTCGATCCCGTCGAGCATGCCGGGCGCCAGCTGCGCACAGCGCAGGTCGGTCACCAAGTCGTCGCTGTGATACCGGTGAAAGCCGGGTCGACGGTCGGGTCCGACGTCGAGCCGGACCCGGGTGCGCCACCCCCTCGGCGCCGAATCCGCCAAGGGCTCGGCCTCACCGCTCCAGCGATGCCCGCCCAGGCGCTCGAGCTGGTTGGCCACCACTTCGGCCTTGAGTGCGCGGGCGACCTCGGGCGCCGCGAACGCCAGGTCGCAACAGCCGGCACCGCCCACCCCGGCGATCGGGCACTGCGACGCGGTGCGCCCCGGCGCCGGCTCGAGGACCTCGAGAACCTCTGCGTGCCAATAGGATCCACGATCCGCGGTGACCCGGACCCGCACCCGCTCGCCGGGCAGCGCGTACCGGACGAACACCACGCGGCCTTCGTGGTGGGCGACGCAGCTGCCGCCGTTGGCGGGGGCATCGGTGGTCAACGTCAGCTCCCCCACCGGGGGCGCCGACGCGCGCGACGCGCGGGTCGATTCGCGGGTCAATCGAAGATTCCCCGGCGAGCGTCACCCGGCGCCACGTGCGGCTGCAAGGTCTTGCGTCGTTCCGACGAACTCAATTGCCACGGAACCGAAGTCACCATGACGCCCGGCATGAACAACAGCCGCCCCTTGAGCCGAAGGGCGCTCTGGTTGTGCAACACCTGCTCCCACCAGTGGCCCACCACGTACTCCGGAATGAACACCGTCACCACGGTGCGCGGGGACTCCTCCCTGGCCCGTTTGACGTATTCCAGGACGGGACGGGTGACTTCGCGATACGGCGAGGCGATGACCTTGAGCGGGACGCTGATATCGCTTTCTTCCCACTTGTGCACCAGGTCGCGGGTCTCGGCATCGTCGACGCTGACCGTCACCGCCTCGAGAACGTCGGGCCGGGTGGCCCTGGCGTAAGCCAGCGCACGCAGGGTCGGCAGGTGCAATTTCGACACCAGCACCACGGCGTGGTTGCGGCTGGGCAACACCACGTCGTCCTGCGCGGCGGCCTGCTCGGCCAATTCGCGGTTCACGGTGTTGTAGTGCCGGTGAATCATTTTCATCACGCCGAACAGCAGGCTCATCGCGAACAGGGCGATCCACGCGCCGGAGACGAACTTCGTCACCAACACCACCAACAGCACCGCGCCGGTGGACAGCAACCCGACCGTGTTGACCACCCGCGAGCGCATCATCTTGCGCCGCGCCCGCGGATCGGTCTCGGTGCGCAGCAACCGGCTCCAGTGCCGGACCATGCCGATCTGACTCAGCGTGAACGAAATGAACACCCCGACGATGTACAGCTGGATCAACGCGGTGACCTCACCGCGGAACGCGATGATCGCCAGCAGCGCCGCCCCGGACAAGAACAGGATGCCGTTGGAGAACGCCAATCGGTCTCCGCGGGTGTGCAATTGGCGCGGCAGGTAGCTGTGCTGCGCGAGGATCGAGCCGAGCACCGGGAACCCGTTGAACGCGGTGTTGGCCGCCAGCACCAGGATCAGCGCGGTCACCGTGGCGATCAGCAGAAACCCGATGTGAAAGCTCCCGAACACCGTCTGGGCGAGCTGGGTGACCAAGGTCTTCTGGTAGTAGCCCTTCGGCGCGCCGCCCAGCTGCGTCGCGGGGTCCTCGACCAGCTGAACCCCGATCTTCTGGGCCAGCACGATGATGCCCATCAAGAGCGTCACCGCGATGCCACCGAGCATCAGCAGGGTGGTCGCAGCGTTGCGCGACTTGGGTTTCTGGAACGCCGGCACCCCGTTGCTGATCGCCTCGACACCCGTCAGCGCCGCACACCCCGAGGAAAACGACCGCGCCACCAAGAACGCCAGGGCGAAACCGACGACCTGGCCGTGCTCGGCGTGCATCTGGAAACCGGCCGACTCGGCCCGCAGCGGATTACCCAACACGAAGATCCGGAACAGCCCCCAGCCGATCATCACCAGGACCCCGATGATGAACGCGTACGTCGGCACCGCGAACGCCACCCCCGACTCGCGCACCCCCCGCAGGTTCAGCGCCATCACCAGCAGGATGGAGGCCACACAGAAGAACACCTTGTGCTCGGCCACGATCGGGATCGCCGAACCGATGTTCGCCATCGCCGAGGCCGTCGAGACCGCAACGGTGAGAACGTAATCCACCATCAGCGCGCTGGCGACCACGAGGCCGGCGGTGTCGCCGAGGTTCGTGGTGACCACCTCGTAGTCGCCGCCACCGGACGGGTAGGCGTGCACGTTCTGGCGGTAGCTGGCCACCACCACCAGCATCACCGCGGCCACCGCAAGCCCGATCCAGGGTGTCAGCGCGTACGCCGTCACCCCGGCCACCGAGAGCATCAGGAAGACCTCCTCGGGCGCATACGCCACTGAGGACAGCGCGTCGGAGGCGAACACCGGCAAGGCGATCCGCTTGGGCAGCAGGGTGTGACTCAGCCGGTCGCTGCGAAACGGCCGGCCGATAAGCAACCGACGAGTGGCGGTTGAAAGTTTGGACACGAGAGCCAAGAGTAAGCCCAGACGGGTTTGGCGGTAGCGTTCGTAGGAGAATGTTCGCCGACCGAAACGGCTGGCCGACGTGGGTTGCCGGTTGACGCGGCCGAGAGGACCTCAAGTTGCGAGTAGTGGTGATGGGCTGCGGCCGGGTCGGTTCATCGGTCGCCGACGGGCTCTCCCGCATCGGTCACGACGTCGCGGTCATCGACCGGGACAGCACCGCCTTCAACCGGCTCAGCCCTGAATACGCCGGCGAGCGGGTGCTGGGGCAGGGATTCGACCGAGACGTGCTGCTGAGGGCCCGCATCGAGGAGGCCGACGCGTTCGCCGCGGTGTCGTCCGGCGACAACTCCAACATCATCTCGGCCCGACTGGCGCGCGAGACCTTCGGCGTGAAGCGGGTCGTGGCCCGCATCTACGACGCCAAGCGCGCCGAGGTCTACGAGCGGCTCGGCATTCCCACCATCGCCACTGTGCCCTGGACCACCGACCGCCTGCTCAACGCGTTGCTGCGCGAGTCGGAGACGGCCAAGTGGCGCGATCCGACCGGCACCGTCGCCGTGTCCGAGGTCGTGCTGCACGAGGACTGGATCGGGCATCGGGTCACCGACCTGGAGCAGGCCACCGGCGCCCGGGTCGCGTTTCTGATCCGGTTCGGCGCCGGCGTGCTGCCGGAGCCCAAATCGGTGATCCAGGCCGGCGACCAGGTTTATGTGGCCGCGATCTCCGGCCGCGCCGCCGAGGCGGTGGCCATCGCCGCGCTACCACCGAGCGAAGAGCTGTGATGAATTCGACCGAACACCTTGTTGAGGAGCTGCGCCGATGAAGGTAGCTGTCGCCGGCGCCGGCGCGGTCGGGCGCTCGGTCACCCGGGAACTCATCGGCAACGGCCACGACGTGACGCTGATCGAACGCAACCCCGATCACGTCGACGTCGACGCGATCCCGGCCGCGCACTGGCGGCTGGGCGACGCGTGCGAACTGAGCCTGCTGGAGTCGGTGCACCTGCAGGAGTTCGACGTGGTGGTGGCCGCGACCGGCGATGACAAGGCCAACGTCGTGCTGAGCCTGCTGGCCAAGACCGAGTTCGCGGTCCCGCGGGTGGTGGCCCGGGTCAACGACCCTCGCAACGAGTGGTTGTTCACCGACGCGTGGGGGGTCGACGTGGCGGTGTCGACGCCGCGCATGCTGGCCTCGCTCATCGAAGAGGCCGTCGCCGTCGGAGATCTGGTGCGGCTGATGGAATTCCGCAAGGGCCAGGCCAACCTCGTCGAGATCACCCTGCCCGACGACACGCCGTGGGGCGGCAAGCCGGTGCGCAAGTTGCAGCTGCCGCGCGACACCTCGCTGGTGACGATCCTGCGTGGCCCGCGCGTGATCGTGCCCGAGGAGGACGAGCCGCTGGAGGGCGGCGACGAGCTGCTGTTCGTCGCCGTCGCCGAGGCGGAAGAGGACCTGCAGAAGCTGCTGCTGGGCAGCCACAGCCCGGGCGGCTAGTGGCGATCGCCAGCGCGGCGGAGCCGGGCGTAGCGGGTCGCCACCATCAGGACTGATCAGTCGGTGACGGCGCCGGGCTCCATTTCGACCGCGGGGGCATCGGCTGCGGCGATGGCGCGCTGCGCCGACTTGATCGCCGCATAGGTGGCCAGCGCGGCCAGCGCGGTCAGCGGCCAGCCCATCCCGATCCGCGCCGCCGCCAGCCAACCAGTCCGGTCGGCGTCATACAGCAGTCCCTGCACTACGAACCGCGCGGCGAACACCAGCACCCAACCCACCGACGCCACGTCGAAGGCGTAGACCGCCCGCGGCACCTCGCGCCAGCGGTCGCCGCGCCCGGTGGCCCAGCTCCACGCGTAACCCACCAGGGGCCGGCGGATGAGCACCGACGCCGCGACGACGACCGCCCACACCAGCGACATCCAGATGCCCAGCAGGAAATAGCCCTTGGACTCGCCCAGCAGGTAGGCGATCAGCGCGCACAGCGCGACCCCGAAGAAACCCGAGAACGCCGGCTGCGGGGAGTCGCGGCGGATCAGCCGCCACACCAGGATCAGCGCGGCCACCGCCAGCGCGGCCACGATCGCGGGAACCAGCCCCGAGACGCTCGAGGCGATGACGAAGACCACCACCGGCAGCGAGGAATAGATGACACCACTGACCCCGCCCGCCTGTGCGAGCAGGCGTTCCGGGCTGATGCGGTTGGTACTCATGAGTTCGGACGTGCCCGACTCCGGCGGGATTGCCCCCGGATCTTCGGGGTCAGTCACCGCTGAATTTCGTAGTGCGGGTTGTAGATCGCCTTGTTACCGTTCTCCAGCTTGCCGAGGCGCCCACGCACCCGCAGCGTGCGGCCCGAGTCGATGCCCGGAATGCGACGCTGCCCCAGCCACACCAGCGTGACGGTGTCGCTACCGTCGAACAACTCGGCACGGACCCCGCCGGAACAGGCCCTGCCGTTGCACTCGACGCTTCGCAGCGTGCCCACCATCGTGACCTCCTGGCCCCGCTGGCAATCAATCGCGCGTTGCGCGCCGGTGCTTGCGACCTCGTCGGACAGTTCCTCCGAATCGAGTTGCTCCGGATCCTCCGTCAACCGACGGGTCAGCCGGCGCAGATACCCTTGGGCCCCCATGGCCACTCCTGACAATGCTGATAAGCCTCGACGCTTCCATTTATGCCAACGGACACCGTAGACCTCTTGGTTCCCCAGCGCCAACCGACTCAAACCTCGTGTTGGAGGGCGCATGAACGGCGGGGCACTATCTAGTGGTGGTGGTCGATCTGCGCGGTGTCACGACGGTGTTGTTGCCCGGAACCGGCTCCGACGACGACTACGTTCACCGGGCGTTTTCCCGTCCCCTATCCGAGGTTGGGGCGTTGCTGGTGACCCCGCCGCCGCGGCCCGACCGGTTGATCGAGGGCTATCTCGCGGCGTTGGACGGCGCGGCGCACGGGGGGCCGATCGCGGTGGGCGGGGTCTCGATCGGCGCGGCGGTGGCGGCCGCCTGGGCGCTGGCCCATCCGGACCGGACCATCGCGGTGCTGGCCGCGCTGCCGGCCTGGGCCGGCGCCCCCGGGGCGGCGCCCGCGGCGCTGGCGGCGCGGTATTCGGCGTCACAGTTGCGCGCCGACGGACTGGCGGCCACCACCACGCAGATGCGGGCGTCCAGCCCGCCGTGGCTGGCCGACGAGCTGACCCGGTCGTGGGGCGCCCAGTGGCCACACCTGCCCGACGCCATGGAAGAAGCGGCCGGCTACGTCGCGCCGAGCTGCGACGAGCTGGCCGGGCTGGCCGCGCCGCTGGGGGTGGCGTCTGCGGTCGACGACCCGATCCACCCGTTACAGGCCGGAATCGACTGGGTCGCGGCGGCGCCGCGCGCGGCGCTGCGCACGGTGACGCTCGATCAGATCGGGGCCGATCCCGCCGCCCTGGGTGCGGCCTGCCTGAGCGCGCTGGCCGAACTCTAGCCCGCTGGTGGCGACCCGCAGCGCCCGGCTGGGATGTTGCTGCCGCATCCGCGGCAGCGCCACGAAGCCGGGTCAGCCGCCGGTGGTGGTGCGCAGCTGCTGCATGGCCGACCCGTCGGCGCTGCGGCGCGCCGCCGGCTCGTTGGACGGCGCCTGCTGCCCCTCGGCCTGCTGCTGGGCGGCCTGCTGCTGCGCGGCGGCGGCTTCGCGCAGCTGCTGGGCCATGGGCTCGGGCAGCTGCACGGTCAGCGGCGTGCGCACCGGCAGCGGCGTGTCGCCACGCCGAACCACGGTGTCCGCCAAGGCCGCTCGCGCCTCCTGCTCCAGGGCTTCCATCGTCTCGTGGGGGCCGTTGATGACGCAGCGGATCATCCAGCGATAGCCGTCGACGCCGATGAAACGCACGACGCCGGTGGCGGTGCCCACCACCTCGCGACCCCACGGGCCGTCTTTGATGCTCACCTGGGCCGAGTCGTTGCGCAGCGATTCGGCGAGCTCGCTGGCCACTTCACGCCACAGGCCGCCCGTCTTCGGCGCGGCATAGGCGGCGATGGTGAACCGGCCGTTGGGCGTGACGACCCAGACCGCGCTCGGCACACCGGTTTCGGTCAGCTCGACCTGCAGCTGCCCGGCCTCCGGCATGGGAATCAGCACCGAGCCCAGGTCGAGGCGGGCCAGCTCCGCGACCGCCGGGTCGTCGAAGTCCTCGATGTCGAACGGTCCCTCGAGCTCCTCGGGGGCCGGCTCGTCGGCGTCGTTGGCCGCGACCTCGCCGGCCGCCGAGGTGTCGGCGCTGGTGCCGTCGTCGTCTTTGGGTGTGCGCTTACCGAATGCCATCACAAACTCGCATGTCCGCCGGAGGAACCGTGACCACCATCGCCACGGGATGTTTCGGCCAGCCCGGCCTCGTCGAACGACGACACCTCGACCAACTCCACTAATTCGACTCGCTGCACCAGCAACTGGGCGATGCGATCGCCGCGGTGCACCACGATCGGATCGGTCGGATCCAGGTTGATCAGCGCAACCTTGATCTCGCCGCGATAGCCCGCGTCGATGGTACCCGGGCTGTTGACGATCGAAAGTCCCACTCGCGCAGCCAAACCCGACCGCGGATGCACCAAGCCGACCATGCCGAACGGGATGGCGACTGCGACCCCCGTTCGCACCAGGGCGCGCCGCCCCGGCTCGAGTTTGACGTCTTCGGCGCTGTACAGATCGATCCCGGCGTCGCCCTCGTGGGCGCGGCTGGGCAGCGGAAGCTCGGGGTCAAGGCGCACGATGGCCAGACTGGTCGACACGGGGGCACAGACTACCCTTGACTGCGTGTCCGATACGCGCGTCGCGCCGCACAACGTGCGGTATCGCGAACGATTGTGGGTCCCGTGGTGGTGGTGGCCACCGGCCTTTGCGCTCGCGGGCATCATCGCTTTCGAATTCAACATGGGCGTCACCCGCCAATCGACCTGGTGGCCGTACGCAGCGCTGTTCGCGGTGGCGGCCGCGGCGCTGTTGTGGCTGGGCCGCATCGAGATCCGGGTGACCGGCGACCCGACCGTGCCCGGCGAAGTGCAGCTGTGGGCCGGCCCGGCGCACCTGCCGGTCACCGCGATCGCCCGGTCCGCGCAGATAGCCCCGTCGGCCAAGTCCGCGGCGCTGGGCCGCCAGCTCGACCCGGCCGCGTACGTCCTACACAGGGCATGGGTGGGGCCGATGATCCTGGTCGTGCTCGACGACCTGGACGATCCGACGCCGTACTGGCTGGTGAGCTGCCGTCACCCCGAGCGGGTGCTGTCGGCCCTGACACGGTAGGTGCAGCTATCAGGCCGCGCAGTCGGTACAGATCATCACGCCGTTCTTCTCGCTGGCCAGCCGACTGCGGTGTTGCACCAGAAAGCAGCTCGAGCAGGTGAACTCGTCGGCCTGCTTCGGAATCACGCGCACCGACAGTTCTTCCCCGGACAGGTCGGCACCCGGCAGTTCGAAGTTCTCAGCGGATTCAGATTCGTCGACGTCGACGACGGCCGAAGCCGCCTCGTTCCGTCGCGCTTTGAGCTCCTCCAGCGAGTCCTCCGAAACGTCGTCCGTCTCGGTGCGCCGTGGAGCGTCATAGTCGGTAGGCATATCTCTTCCCCTGCCCTATTGCCTCTGCATGCCCGCGATATCCAAGCATCGCTTTGTACCAGCGTCGAACGCATCCACCAAATGATTCGTGCCCGTATCGCGGCCCATTAAGGTGTGATTTACGTCACACCTCTATTTTCACCCTTGCGCTCGTCTCTGAACAGTGGGTTTAGCGTGCGGCTAGAGTGCACCTGTGGTCACGCAAATCACCGAGGGTACAGCGTTTGACAAGCACGGTCGGCCTTTTCGGCGCCGCAACCCCCGGCCCGCCATCATCGTGGTGGTTCTTCTCGCAGTGGCCACCGGCGTCGTCTGGACGATCGCGCTGACGCGCCCCGCCAAGGTGCACGAGGCCGCGGTGTGCAATCCCCCGCCGCAGTCGGCCGGTTCGGCGCCGGCCCAGCTCGGCGAGCAGGTGTCGCGCAGCGCCATGATGGACGTCACGCCCGCCAAGCTGGCCGACACCAAGGTTCGCGTCCTCAACGCCAGCGGCCGGGGCGGCCAGGCCGGCGACGTCGCCGGCGCCATGAAGGACCTCGGCTTCGCCCAGCCGACCGCCGCCAACGACCCGCTGTATGCGGGCACCAGGCTTACCTGTCAGGGCCAAATCCGTTTCGGCACCGCCGGACAGGCCACCGCGGCCGCCGTGTGGCTGGTCGCGCCGTGCACCGAACTGTTCAACGACAACCGCGCCGACGACTCCGTCGACCTGGCGCTGGGCACCGACTTCAGCGCGCTGGCGCACAACGACGACATCGACGCCGTGCTCGCCACCCTGCGTCCCGGCGCCACCGAACCCTCAGATCCCACGCTGCTGGCCAAGATTCACGCCAGCAGCTGCTGACGCGGGCGGTCAATCCAGGATCGGATCCAGGCCGTTGAAGCGCTCCAGCACGGCCAGCAGTTCGTCGGCGATTCCGGGCGCGGCGGCCAGCGCCAGGCCCGCCCCGGCCGCTCCGGGCGCGGGCAGGACCACCCGAGCTCCCGCCTCGGAGGCGATCAGCGCCCCCGCGGCGCGATCCCACACCTGCAGACCGTGCTCGTAGAAGGCGTCGAGCCGGCCCGAGGCGACCATGCAAAGATCCAGTGCCGCCGAACCGATCCGGCGGACATCGCGGACCACCGGCAGCATGCGCGCCAACAGCGCCGCCTGTGCCGCGCGGCGCTGGCGCGAATAGCCGAAACCGGTGCCCAGCAACGCCATCGACAGATCGTCGACGGCGGCGCTCTGCAGCGGCTGCGTCCCCTCGTCGTCGGCGACATGCGCGCCCAGGCCCAGCGCCGCCGAGTACACCCGGTTCCCGACGACGTCGGCGACCGCCCCCGCCATCGATTCGCCGTCGACCTGGGCGCCGATTGACACGGCGTAGGCGGGGATGCCGTAGACGAAATTCACTGTGCCGTCGATGGGATCGAGCACCCAGGTGACCGTCCCGGCCGGCGTGCCCGCCGGATCGTCGGGACCGCCGCCTTCCTCGCCGAGAATCGGGTCCCCAGGCCGCAATTCGGCCAGCCGGTCGCGCAGCAGCCGTTCCGTTTCGGTGTCGACCACGGTCACCGGGTCGGTCGGGGTGCTCTTCGATCGCACCGCGCCACTGTCTGAGGTCTGCAAGCCCGCGTCGGCGCCGAAAACCTCTGCCCGCCGACGCCTCACGAACGCGGCGGCCTCCGCGGCCAAGGTTTCGGCGACCGATCGCAGCCCCACAAGCTCGTCATCGGAAGGGGTCACCGGTCTATCCGATCACAGTCGCCGGGGTCGCGCAGACGCCGCGGGCCGCACCGCCGCGGCGCTAAGGTGAGCGGACAGCCCAGTCACGCCGAGGAGATTCGATGACCAGCACCGACTCGACTACGGAGACGCCCGGCATCGCCGCCGGCGACGGCAGGCCACAGCGCCGCGGATTCGGCATCGACGTCGGCGGCAGTGGCATCAAGGGCGGCATCGTCGACATGGACACCGGGCAGCTGATCGGCGAGCGGGTGAAGCTGCTGACCCCGCAGCCCGCGACGCCCGCGGCGGTCGCCAAGACCATCGCCGAGGTGGTCGACGCCTTCGGCTGGACCGGCCCGCTGGGAGTGACCTATCCCGGGGTCGTCACGCACGGCGTCGTGCAGACGGCGGCCAACGTGGACAAGGCGTGGATCGGCACCAACGCGCGCGACATCATCAGGGCCGAACTGGACGGTCAGGACGTCGTCGTCCTCAACGACGCCGACGCGGCCGGGCTGGCCGAGGAGCACTACGGGGCGGGCAAAGGCCAGTCGGGACTGGTGGTGTTGCTGACCTTCGGCACCGGGATCGGTTCGGCGGTGATTCACAACGGGACGCTGATTCCCAACACCGAGTTCGGCCATCTCGAGGTCGGCGGCAAGGAGGCCGAGCAGCGGGCCGCGTCCTCGGTGAAGGAGCGCAACGGCTGGTCCTACGAAAAGTGGGCCAAGCAGGTGACCAAGGTTCTGGTGAGCATCGAGAACGCGGTATGGCCTGACCTGTTCATCGCGGGCGGCGGCATCAGCCGCAAGGCCGACAAATGGGTACCGCTGCTGACCAACCGCACCCCGGTGGTGGCCGCGGCCCTGCTCAACACGGCCGGGATCGTCGGCGCGGCGATGGCCGCCACCTCGGACGTGACGCACTGATTTCGCCCGGCAGAGCCGTAGGACCCCGCACTGTCGTTACAATGGTGCTCGGCGAATGCCCAACCGACAGCGTGCGACTACTCACGCTGATACCAACGCCGACATCGACATAGCAGACACTTTCGGTTAACCATGCCCACTACCCACCGAGAGTGAGCCCAAACGAAGGGGTGTAAGTGGCAGCGACGAAAGCAAGCCCGGCAACGGATGGGCCGGTGAAACGCACCGCCACGAAGTCTCCGTCGTCCCCCGCCAAGCGACCGGCGGCCAAGTCTGCCAACGGCTCGGCGCCCGCGAAGCGGGCCGCCAAGGCGGCATCGCCGTCCACCGAGGCCGACGATCCCAAGAAGACGCGCGCTGCGGCCAAGGGCGCCGGCGCCAAGACGCCGACCGCACGCGGAACCAAGGCGGCCAAGGGCGGCCCGGCGGATCCCGACGCCCTCGATTCCGACGGTGCCGTCGAGGATCTGGACAACGAGCCCGACCTCGAGGGTGAGCCCGGCGAGGACCTCGACATCGACACCGACCTCTCCCTCGACGACCTCGAGGAGGACGTAGCGTCCGACGGCGAGGACGCCGAGGAGGTCGAGGCCGACGAGGCCGAAGGCGAGGACGAGCCCGAGGAAGAGGCCGCAGCCAAGCCCGCCAAGGCCGCCGACGCCGCGGCCGAGGAGGACGAGGAGATCGCCGAGCCGTCCGAAAAGGACAAGGCCTCCGGCGATTTCGTGTGGGACGAAGACGAGTCCGAGGCGCTGCGGCAGGCCCGCAAGGACGCCGAGCTGACGGCCTCGGCCGACTCGGTTCGCGCCTACCTCAAGCAGATCGGCAAGGTCGCGCTGCTCAACGCCGAGGAAGAGGTTGAGCTGGCCAAGCGGATCGAGGCCGGGCTGTACGCCACCCAGCTGATGACCGAACTTGCCGAGCGCGGCGACAAACTGCCCGCCGCCCAGCGTCGCGACATGATGTGGATCTGCCGCGACGGTGATCGCGCGAAGAACCATCTGCTGGAAGCCAACCTGCGACTGGTCGTCTCGCTGGCCAAGCGCTACACGGGTCGCGGCATGGCGTTCCTGGATCTGATCCAGGAGGGCAACCTGGGTCTGATCCGCGCGGTCGAGAAGTTCGACTACACCAAGGGTTACAAGTTCTCCACGTACGCGACGTGGTGGATCCGGCAGGCCATCACCCGCGCCATGGCCGACCAGGCCCGCACCATCCGTATCCCGGTGCACATGGTCGAGGTCATCAACAAGCTGGGCCGTATCCAGCGCGAGCTGCTGCAGGACCTGGGCCGCGAGCCCACGCCCGAGGAGCTGGCCAAGGAAATGGACATCACGCCCGAAAAGGTGCTGGAAATCCAGCAATACGCCCGCGAGCCGATCTCGCTGGACCAGACCATCGGCGACGAGGGCGACAGCCAGCTGGGTGATTTCATCGAGGACAGCGAGGCCGTGGTGGCCGTGGACGCGGTGTCGTTCACGCTGCTGCAGGACCAGCTGCAGTCGGTGCTGGAGACGCTCTCGGAGCGCGAAGCGGGCGTAGTACGCCTGCGGTTCGGCCTCACCGACGGCCAGCCGCGCACGCTGGACGAGATCGGGCAGGTTTACGGCGTGACCCGTGAGCGCATCCGCCAGATCGAGTCCAAGACGATGTCGAAGCTGCGCCACCCCAGCCGCTCCCAGGTGCTGCGCGACTACCTCGACTAGCCGTTCGCACCGAAACGATTGGCGCGCAAGCCATCTCGACGTCGGTGTGACCCGGTAAGTCAAACGCGCGCCGCCGCCGAGAAATCCGGCTGCGGTGGCGGCTCTGCCGTCGTACCGTGAGGCGCATGCCTACCAACCGCACAATGGTCTCGTCCGGCGCCGACTTCGAGTCGGCGGTCGGCTACTCGCGCGCGGTGCGCGTCGGGCCGCACGTGGCGGTGGCCGGAACGACCGGCGCCGGGCCCGCCGGCGACATCGCCGCCCAGACTCGAGATGCGTTGCGCCGCATCGAGATTGCGCTGGGTCAAGCGGGGGCGGCGCTCACCGACGTGGTGCGTACCCGCATCTACGTCACCGACATCTCGCGCTGGCGCGAGGTGGCAGCGGTGCACGAGCAGGTCTTCGGCGCGATCCGGCCCGCGGCCACCATGGTCGAGGTCGCGGCGCTCATCGCCCCCGAGTTACTGGTGGAGATCGAAGCCGACGCCTACGTCGACACCGGCGCGAAGGTGCCGTCGTCGGCCGGCGGGTAGGCGGTGACGCGGACCACGGCGGCCACCGGCAGCGGGCCGTACAGATGCGGGAACAACATCGACTCGGGATCGGTTGGAACGCCCGGCTCCCACCGCACCGGCGCGGCGAGCAGCGCCGGGTCGATGTGCAACAGGACGAGATCCTCGCGGCCGCGGTAGAGCCGGTTGGCCGGCAGGTGCACCTGCTCGGGCGTCGACAGATGGATGAACGCACCACCGCCGGCGTCCTCCGGCCGGATGCCGCCCAGCCGGCGGGCCCGCGCCCACTGCTCGGTTCCGCACAGATGCACCAGGACGTCCGAGGCGAAGGTCACACTTCGAACCCTAGAGATCGCCCAAACCAAACCTGACCAGGCCGTGAGAAACGACACACCCGATAACGATCGGGGAACAAGGCGAAAACGCCATACGTCTGAGAAAGTGAATGTACGAGAACGGAGAAGCCATGAATGCAACTCTGACGAGTCCAGAACTGACCCGGGCCGACCGCTGCGACCGCTGCGGTGCTGCGGCCCGAGTGCGCGCCAAGCTGCCTTCCGGACTGGAGCTTCTCTTCTGCCAGCACCACGCCAACGAGCACGAGGCGAAGCTGACCGAGCTGGACGCCGTGCTGGAGTTCAGCGAAAGCTAAGCCGCGGCGAACTCGCCCATCGCCAATGTGGGCGGTGCGAGCGATCTTCGGTAATGCTGGACGGGTATGAGCGAGCAGGTCGCAAAACCGTCGCGCCACCACATTTGGCGAATCACCCTGAGGACTCTTTCCAAGAGTTGGGACGACTCGATTTTCTCGGAGTCGGCTCAGGCTGGTTTCTGGTCGGCGCTGTCACTTCCGCCGCTGCTGCTCGGGCTGCTGGGCACGCTGGCGTATGTGGCTCCGCTGTTCGGCCCCGACATGCTGCCCAGCATCCTGCGTCAGCTGATCTCGACGGCGCACAGCGTGTTCTCCCGCAGCGTGGTCAACGAGATCATCGAGCCGACCGTGCGCGACATCGCCAACAACGCCCGGGGCGAAGTGGTGTCGCTGGGTTTCATCATCTCGCTGTGGGCGGGGTCGTCGGCAATCTCGTCGTTCGTTGACTCCGTGGTCGAGGCGCACGACCAGACGCCGTTGCGCCATCCGGTGCGCCAACGCCTGTTCGCGTTGTTCCTGTACGTGGTGGGGTTGGTGTTCGTGGTGGCGACGGCGCCGTTGGTGGTCCAAGGGCCACGCAAGGTGGGTGAGCACATTCCGGTCAGCCTGGCCAACGCGCTGCGCTACGGCTACTACCCGGCCTTGATCCTCGTCTTGATGATCGGGGTCGTGATCTTGTACCGCGTGTCGTTGCCGGAGCCGCTGCCGACGCATCGGCTGATCTTCGGCGCGGCGCTGGCCACCGCGGTGTTTGTGATCGCCACTCTGGGCCTGCGGATCTACCTGCAGTGGATCACCAGTACGGGCTACACCTACGGCGCGCTCTCGACGCCGATCGCATTCCTGCTGTTCTCGTTCTTCGGGGGCTTCGCGATCATGATCGGCGCCGAACTCAATGCCGCCATCCAGGAGGAATTCCCCGCGCCCAGGACGCATGCGCACCGGCTGCGCAGATGGCTGCTGTCGCGCTCGCCCGCGCTGGCGAAGGCGGCGGACACGCTGTCCAATCCGGTGACCAAGAATCCCATCACCGCGCAACGCGAGGTCGCGCCGGCGGAGCCGCCCGGCTAGGTCAGTCCTTCTTCATCCGGTCGTAGATCTGCTTGCAGTCCGGGCAGACCGGTGAGCCCGGCTTGGCCGCCTTGGTGACGGGAAATACCTCGCCGCACAACGCCACGACGTGATTGCCCATGACCGCGCTCTCCGCGATCTTGTCCTTCTTGACGTAATGGAAGTACTTCGGGGTGTCGCTGCCGGTCCCGTCGTCGACGCGTTCGTCGGTCTCGGTGCGTTCGATCGTTTGGGTCTGCATATCTGACATTGTGCACTGCTCGCCGGGCGCTGCGCGCGGCCCAGAAACCGTCCGAGCCGGAATCGGCGAGTTGTGGGACAGTGGAGAAATGAAGCACGGCTCCGATCCGGGGTTCGACGACCGGTTCGATGACTTCGACGGCCACAAGAGCCGCCCGGTGCTCATCACCGCCGCCGCGACCTCGTACGAGGAGCAGCATCGCGCGCGGGTCCGTAAGTACTTGACCTTGATGGCATTCCGCATCCCGGCGCTCATCCTGGCTGCGGTCGCCTACGGCGCGTGGCACAACGGGCTGATCTCCCTGGCGATCGTGGCGGCCTCCATCCCGTTGCCCTGGATGGCCGTGTTGATCGCGAACGATCGGCCGCCGCGCAGCGCCGAGGAGCCGCGCCGGTTCGACGACGCCCGCCAGCACATTCCCCTGTTCCCGCGGGCCGAACGTCGCGCGCTCGAGGCGCCGCGACCGCCGCAACCGGACTGGCCTCCCGGCGCCCGCGGCGGAATTGATCCCGACTAGCCGTCGTTTCGCCGAAGGTGCCGCCGTCGCGGACTTCTCAGGACTTTCTCAGGTCGACGGCACATTTCTGCACGTCAAGACGTGTGAGATAGGGAATCGCTGGGAACTCTCAGAGCTGATCTGTCGTTGAACTCGATGACAGAACAAAGCCGAACGGGAGGTCGCTATGGCGAACGCCAGCACGAGCAGATTTGACGGCGATCTGGATGCTCAAAGCCCCGCAGCGGATCTAGTGCGCGTATATCTGAACGGAATCGGTAAGACGGCACTGCTCAATGCGGCGGGTGAGGTCGAACTCGCGAAGCGCATCGAGGCCGGGCTCTACGCCGAACACCTGCTCGCAACGCGTAAGCGCCTCGGGGAGAACCGTAAACGCGATCTAGAGGCCGTGGTGCGGGATGGTCAGGCGGCGCGTCGTCACCTGCTGGAAGCCAACCTGCGTCTGGTGGTGTCGCTGGCCAAGCGGTACACCGGTCGCGGCATGCCATTGCTGGACCTGATTCAAGAGGGCAACCTCGGGCTGATCCGCGCGATGGAAAAGTTCGATTACACAAAGGGATTCAAGTTCTCGACCTACGCGACGTGGTGGATCCGTCAGGCGATCACCCGCGGCATGGCCGACCAGAGCCGCACCATCCGGCTGCCGGTCCATCTGGTGGAGCAGGTCAACAAGCTGGCGCGGATCAAGCGCGAGATGCACCAGAACCTGGGACGCGAGGCCACCGACGAGGAACTGGCCGCCGAGTCCGGCATCCCGGTGGAAAAGATCAACGACCTGCTCGAGCACAGCCGCGACCCGGTGAGCCTCGACATGCCGGTCGGTTCCGAGGAGGAAGCACCGCTGGGCGACTTCATCGAGGACGCCGAGGCGATGTCGGCCGAGAACGCGGTGATCGCCGAGCTGCTGCACACCGACATCCGCAGCGTGCTGGCCACCCTGGACGAGCGTGAGCACCAGGTCATCCGGCTGCGCTTCGGCCTGGACGACGGTCAGCCGCGCACCCTGGACCAGATCGGCAAGCTGTTCGGCCTGTCCCGCGAGCGGGTCCGCCAGATCGAGCGGGACGTAATGTCCAAACTCCGCAACGGGGAGCGCGCCGACAGGCTACGGTCGTACGCGAGCTAACACCTCACTCGAGCTAGGTAGCAGACGGTATGCCCGCCGCGTCCGCGGCGGGCATACTGCTTGCCTGGGAGGCGTTACAACCATTCGCGCAGCTGGCCAAGTAGACTCAGCGTCGACGGAGGGTGCTGAATGAACGACCTGGTTGACACCACCGAGATGTACCTGCGGACCATCTACGACCTCGAAGAAGAGGGCGTAACGCCGCTGCGTGCCCGAATCGCCGAACGCCTGGATCAAAGCGGGCCGACTGTCAGCCAAACCGTGTCGCGCATGGAGCGGGACGGTTTACTTCACGTGGCCGGCGACCGCCACCTCGAGCTCACCGACAAGGGCCGGGCGCTGGCCATTGCCGTGATGCGCAAGCACCGCCTCGCCGAGCGATTGCTGGTCGACGTCATCGGGCTGCCCTGGGAAGAGGTGCACGCCGAGGCGTGCCGCTGGGAGCACGTGATGAGCGAGGACGTCGAGCGGCGGCTGGTGAAGGTGCTCAACAACCCGACCACCTCGCCCTTCGGCAACCCGATCCCCGGGCTCCTGGACCTGGGCGTGGGCCCGGAGTCCTGGTCCGAGGACGGCCCCCTGGTCCGGCTGACCGAGCTGCCCGCCGGCGCGCCGGTGGCGGTCGTGGTGCGGCAGTTGACCGAGCACGTCCAGGGCGACATCGACCTGATCTCCCGCCTGAAGGACGCCGGTGTGGTCCCGAACGCGCGCGTCACCGTCGAGACCAGTGCCGCCGGGGTCACCATCGTCATCCCGGGCCACGAGAACGTCACCCTGCCGCACGAGATGGCGCACGCGGTCAAGGTCGAGAAGGTCTGACCCGGGCGCTTGGCGCCCGTCGCCGCGCTTGCCACTACCCCACCCTGCGGCCAAACGGCCGGCGCGGTGGCAGCCGCACGCCGAACTGCTTGGCCAGCCGGTAACCGGTCAGCGCCAGTTCCCTGATGTCGTCGGGCCGCAGACCGGATTGCAACGCGGTGTCCAGCATGCCCGCCATCCGATGGTCGGGGTCACAGCGCAACGCCTCCGCCAGCGACACCCCGGCGAGCGGGCCGTCGCCGCGGGCATAGGCGCTGAACGCGATCAGGACCAGTGCCTCGACCCGCCAGGGCGAGGGCAACGTGCGCGCCAGCAGCGCCCACAGCGACTCGGCCTCGCCGGCGCTCTCCCCCACCGCCAGGGCATACAGGATGTCGCGCACCTGTGCGTCGCACAGGGCACAGCCCAGCGTCGCCACCTCCGCGTCCGATAGCGATTCCCCGCCCGCGACCCGGGAGGCGGCGGCCATCGCCGCCTCCACGTCGCGGCGGGTGCAGCGCACCGGATGCGCACGATGCGCCGCCCGGCGCCGGGCGGCCTGTTTGCCGACCACGGCGGCCAGCGCCGCGCTGCGCGCCGGGTCGTCGGGCGCGATGACCGCCTGCAGGTCGGCACGACGCGCATAGAGCCGCCTGCCCTCCAGCACCGCCGCGGCCGCCAGCGGCGAGGCCGCGGGATCTTCGACCACGCCGCTCGACCCGCAGCCCTCGGCGCAATGCCACCGCCCGCCGAGCGCCACCTGGTCCACCACGTGGGTGGCGTAGAGCTCAATGTCGTGCTCCGACAAGGCTTCTGCCAGCGCCACCGAGAGCTGACGGTATTCCTCGTTGCAGCTTGGGCAGTAGGCACCGTCCGCGTCGACGATCACCGCGATCACGGCCTCGGGGGCCGCCGCCGCGGCGACCTCCGCCAGGTGTCCCACCCGGTCGATGACCTCCTCGGAGAGGTCGACGCGCATCACCGACCCGAGTTCACCGTCGCCCAAAGACACTAATATCAATGAATTTTCGGGAACGAAGCCGAGAACGGCCGGCAGCGCCGCGATGAGTGCGCCGGGGCGGGACAGTTCGAAGTCTGCTCGATGCGTCGTCATGGGCACCACGCTGACGGCGGCCACCGTCAGGCGGTGCTCAGGTGCGCGGGTGCGGCGGCGGACCTGTGGATGAACCCAGCACTGTGCGTTGTGCTGCCTTACTGTTTAAGCCATGAGTTCGGCGCAAGAGTACGACATGGTGGTCATCGGGTCCGGGCCCGGCGGCCAGAAGGCCGCCATCGCCTCGGCCAAGCTCGGAAAGTCGGTCGCCGTCGTCGAACGCGGCCAGATGCTCGGCGGCGTGTGTGTGCAGACCGGCACCATCCCGTCAAAGACGTTGCGCGAGGCGGTCCTCTACCTCACCGGGATGAGCCAGCGCGAACTCTACGGCGCCAGCTACCGCGTGAAGGAGAAGATCACCCCGGCCGATCTGCTGGCCCGCACCCAGCACGTGATCGGCAAGGAAGTCGACGTGGTGCGCAACCAGCTGATGCGCAACCGGATCGACCTGCTGATCGGTCACGGGCGTTTCATCGACCCGCACACCATCGAGGTCGAGGACCCGTCGCGGCGCGAAAAGATAACCATCACTGGTAAATACGTCGTCATCGCCACCGGCACCCGGCCGGCGCGGCCCTCCGGCGTCGAGTTCGACGAACACCGGGTGCTCGACTCCGACGGGATCCTCGATCTCAAGTCGCTGCCCACCTCGATGGTGGTGGTCGGCGCCGGCGTCATCGGCATCGAGTACGCCTCGATGTTCGCCGCGCTGGGCACCAAGGTCACCGTCGTGGAGAAGCGCGAGGACATGCTCGACTTCTGCGACCCCGAAGTCGTCGAGGCGCTGAAGTTCCACCTGCGCGACCTGGCGGTGACGTTCCGGTTCGGCGAGGAGGTGACCGCGGTCGACGTCGGGTCGGCGGGTACCGTCACCACCCTGGCCAGCGGCAAGCAGATTCCCGCCGAGACGGTGATGTATTCCGCCGGGCGGCAGGGCCAGACGGATCATCTCGATCTGCACAACGCCGAACTGGAGGCCGACAACCGCGGACGCATCTTCGTCGACGACAACTTCCAGACCAAGGTGCCCCACATCTATGCCGTCGGCGACGTGATCGGCTTCCCCGCCCTGGCCGCCACGTCGATGGAGCAGGGCCGCCTGGCCGCCTACCACGCGTTCGGGGAGGCGAGTGACGGCATCACCGAGCTGCAACCGATCGGCATCTACTCCATCCCCGAGGTCTCCTACGTCGGCGCCACCGAGGTGGAGCTGACGAAGAACGCAGTCCCCTACGAGGTCGGCGTGGCCAGGTACCGCGAGCTGGCCCGCGGCCAGATCGCCGGCGACTCCTACGGGATGCTCAAGCTGCTGGTGTCCACCCAGGACCTCAAGGTGCTCGGGGTGCACATCTTCGGCACCAGCGCCACCGAGATGGTGCACATCGGGCAGGCGGTGATGGGCTGCGGCGGCACGGTGGAGTATCTGGTGGACGCGGTGTTCAACTACCCCACGTTCTCCGAGGCGTACAAGGTGGCGGCGCTCGACGTGATGAATAAGGTCCGGGCGCTCAACCAGTTCCGCCACTAGCCCGATCGTGGCGACCCGCAACGCCCGGCTGCGAACTGGAGTGGCGACCCGCAACGCCCGGCTGCGAACTGGAGTGGCGACCCGCTGCGCCCGGCTGCGCCGCGCTGGCGATCGCCACGGCCGCGCTGGCGATCGCCGCTAACAGGCGTCTTGCAGGTCGCCCGCGACCGGATCGCCGGGGCCGCCGGCCTCGGCGCGGGCCAGCAGCTCCGCGGTGTGCGCATCGAACGGCGCCGAATACGACATGTTCGCCGCGCAGCCACCCCGCTCCAGACCGCCGATCACCCCGATCAGCGTCGTCCCGCTGACCCAGGGCGCGCCGCTGGTGCCGTCCACCAGCCCCTCGCACGCCAGCGCGGGAAACCCGGTGTCGGTGACCGACGTGCTGGCCTGACACCCGATGGGCGAGCCCCCCACGCCGGCCGGATACCCCAGCACGGTGACGCGGCTGCCCGGCGGAGGCGTCACACCCAGCGTCAGCGCCAGGCCGACCCGCGACTCGACCGGGGCACCTGCGTCGTTGCTGACCCGCGCGATCGCATAATCGGCGTGCGGGTCTTTGCTGGCCGTCCAGCGCGGGTCCAGGTAGACCGCGTCGGCCTTCCACACATCGGCGGGACCGGGCGGGGCATCGCCGGCGAAACCGGGAACGAACGTGATCAGCGACGCTCCGGCCAGGCAGTGCGCGGCGGTCATGATCAGGTTGCCACCCGTCGAATGCACCACGGAACCGGTGCACACGTGCAGCGGGCCGCCATCGATGAAGATCGCCCCGATGCGCCGATCCGGCTCGACCGGACCGGCGACGGCCTTCTGTTCGGGCTGGCTGAGCCGCTGCACAGGACCGCCGACGCGCGGGGCGGATACCGGCGCACCCGAAACATGCTCGACGGGCCGGTGACACGACGTCAGCGACGTCGCCACCCCCAGCACCGAGCAGAGCATCAGGATCCGAATGCGCATCGCCTTCATCATGCCTGACCGGGGGGCGGCAAGCCGACTCACACATGTCGCGGTGCGCCGCGCGGTTTGCTGGCGCGCCCCTGGGTGAGCCTTCGCGCGTTGCTTTCGGATTACGCCTGAGACTTATCACGTTTCAGCTATAAGCGTGACGCAAAGTTCGCTGAGCGATGTGGGTGCCGCCTGATTCGGGGGACACTTGGTAGGGCACCCTGGAAGGACCCCGAGAGGAGGCGATCGCAGATGGCTCACCACCAAGACCCAGCTGACCGGTACCAGCCGGGGCAGGCCGGGATGTACGAGCTCGAGCTGCCGGCGCCGCAGCTGTCGACGTCCGACGGCCGCGGTCCGGTGCTGGTGCACGCCCTGGAGGGCTTTTCCGACGCCGGTCATGCCATCAAGCTGGCGTCCGCGCATCTGAAGGCGGTGCTGGACACCGAGTTGGTCGCGTCCTTCGCGATCGACGAATTGCTGGACTACCGGTCCCGGCGGCCGCTGATGACATTCAAGACCGATCACTTCACCCACTACGAGGAGCCCGAGCTGAACCTCTACGCGCTGCGCGACACGGTCGGCACCCCGTTCCTGTTGCTCGCCGGCATGGAGCCGGATCTGAAGTGGGAGCGCTTCATCACCGCGGTGCGGCTGCTGGCCGAGCGCCTCGGCGTGCGCCAGACCATCGGCCTGGGCACCGTCCCGATGGCGGTTCCGCACACCCGGCCGACCACCATGACGGCTCACTCGAACAATCCGGAGCTGATCGCCAACTTCCAGCCGTGGATCTCGGAGATCCAGGTTCCCGGCAGCGCGTCCAACCTGCTCGAATACCGGATGGGCCAGCACGGTCATGAGGTAGTCGGCTATACCGTGCACGTCCCGCACTACCTCACCCAGACCGACTATCCGGCCGCCGCGCAGGCGCTGCTCGAGCAGGTCGCCAAGACCGCGTCGCTGGAGCTGCCGCTGACCGCGTTGACCGAGGCAGCCGAGGTGATCCGGGCCAAGATCGACGAGCAGGTCGAGGCGAGCGCGGAGGTCGCTCAAGTGGTGACCGCGCTGGAGCGCCAGTACGATGCCTTCATCGACGCTCAGGAGAACAGATCGTTACTGGCTCGCGACGAGGATCTGCCTAGCGGCGATGAGCTAGGCGCAGAATTCGAGCGATTTCTGGCCCAGCAAGCGGAGAAGAAGTTCGACGACGACGACCATGCCTGACCCCCGCAGCACCAGCCCCTAGCCAGACCGCCTTAGCCCGGCCCGACACCAAGGTTGGCGATATGACCGAGCGGAAGCGCAATCCCACGCTCCGCCCGGTGCGTGAAGTGACCGCACCCAAACTCGAGTTCCGCACCATCCACGGTTACAAGCGGGCCTACCGCATCGCCGGTTCCGGGCCGGCTATCCTGCTGATCCACGGCATCGGCGACAACTCGACCACGTGGAATACCGTGCAGGCCAAGCTCGCCCAGCGATTCACGGTGATCGCCCCGGACCTGCTGGGGCACGGGCGATCGGACAAGCCGCGCGCCGACTACTCGATCGCGGCCTACGCGAACGGGATGCGTGACCTGCTCAGCGTGCTCGACATCGAGCGGGTGACGATCATCGGGCACTCGCTGGGCGGCGGCGTGGCCATGCAATTCGCCTATCAATTCCCGCATTTGGTGGAGCGGCTGATCCTGGTGGGTGCCGGTGGCGTGACCAAGGACGTCAACTTCGTCTTGCGGTGGGCGTCGCTGCCGATGGGCAGCGAGGCGATCGCCCTGTTGCGGCTACCGCTGGTGCTGCCGGCGGTTCAGCTGATGGGACGCGTTTTGGGCGTGGCGCTGGGCAGCAGCGGCCTGGCCCGCGATCTGCCCAACGTGCTGCGCATCCTCGACGACCTGCCCGAACCGACGGCGTCCGCGGCGTTCAGCCGGACGCTGCGGGCGGTCGTGGACTGGCGCGGGCAGATCGTCACCATGCTCGATCGATGTTATTTGACCGAGGCCATCCCGGTGCAAATCGTTTGGGGCACAAAGGATGTGGTGGTCCCGGTCCGGCACGCGTGGATGGCGCACGCCGCGATGCCCGGCTCGCGGCTGGAGATCTTCGAAGGCTCCGGCCACTTCCCCTTCCACGATGACCCGGCCCGTTTCATCGACGTCGTCGAGCGCTTCATCGATTCCACCGACCCCGCCGAATATGATCAGGCCAATCTGCGCAGCTTGCTGCGCACCGGCGGCGGCGAGCGGGCCGTCTCGGGCCCCGCGCCCACTCGCGTCGCCGTACTGAACGCCATGGGGTCCGACGAACGCAGCGCCACCTAATCCCATGATCGATGGGGACGCCTTCGGCGCCGTACAGTCGGGCCATGGGGATCGACGTGACGGTGTTGCGGGTGTTCACCGATTCGGACGGCAACTTCGGTAATCCGCTGGGCGTGGTGGATGCGCGCCGGGTCGACCCCGCCCACCGGCAGCGGCTGGCAACCCAATTGGGCTACAGCGAGACGGTTTTCGTGGACCTCCCGGCCACCGGTTCCTCAACCGCACACGCCGCCATCTACACGCCGCGCACCGAACTGCCGTTCGCCGGCCACCCGACCGTCGGCGCGACGTGGTGGCTGCGCGAGAACGGTTCGCCGATCAACACCCTGCGGGTACCCGCGGGCCTCGTGCAGGTGGGCTACGACGAAGACCGCGCCCGCATCAGCGCCCGCGCGGATTGGGCGCCCGACTTCGCCCTGCACGAGTTCGCCTCGGCCGACGAGGTTCTCGCCGCCGACCCGGCGGAGTTCCCCGACGACACCGCGCACTACCTGTGGGCCTGGACCGACCGGGCGACCGGATCGCTGCGGGTGCGGATGTTCGCCGCCAACCTCGGCGTGGTCGAGGACGAGGCCACCGGTTCGGCGGCGATGCGCATCACCGACTACCTGAGCCAGAGCCTGCGGATCACCCAGGGCAGGGGCTCCGTCATCGAAACGACGTGGAGCGCCGAAGGCTGGGTCGGGGTGGCCGGGCGGGTCGTCAACGACGGTGTGCGACACCTGGATTGACGGCTCGGGCCACGCGGGCGGTCTAGCCTTGCCGGTGCAGCACCGCGGCGAGGTGGTCCTGCAGTGGTTGCCCGACCGCGCCCATCCGCACGGTGTAGGACAGTTCGTCGCCGTCGATGCGGAACGAACGGCCAAGCGCCGTCACCTCTTTGGCGCTGGGGGTCAGCCCGACGGCCGTGGTGGCCATCTGCATTTCGATGACGTCACCGCTGACCGAGTAGGTGCCCACCTCGATTTCGGTGATGCCGCTGGGATGCGCCAGGACCAGCTCGACGTGGCCCGGTTGGGGCACCCGGAGATATCCGGTTTCGGCGTGCAGCGGCTTGCCGTCGGCCACCGCCTTGGTTTTCTGCCCGTAGGCCAAAAACGGTTTACCGACGTGGGCGAACACGACTTCCTCGAGGTAGTCGAACGGCGGGATCGTCGGGTACTTTCCCGCGCCCTGGCCGGACCAGGTCCCAAGGAGCGGGGCCAGCGCCGCGAGGTCGGGATGCAAGTCAGGGGGCATGAATTTGAGCCTAGCCGGGCGACGATGCGGGCCGGGACGGCCCGGGGAGGAGCCGGGCGATTCAGACCTAGCCGGGCGACGATGCGGGCCGGGACGGCCCGGGGAGGAGCCGGGCGATTCAGACCCAGCCGGGCGACGATGCGGGCCAGGACGGCCCGGGGAGCGCTGTCAGCCCGGGGTGGCCACTCCGCGGTGATCCCGGAGCGCCTGGATCTCGCGTTCGAAATCGTCTGCGGACTCGAATGAGCGATATACCGAGGCGAACCGCAGGTAGGCCACCTCGTCGAGGTCGCGCAGCGGCCCGAGGATGGCCAAACCCACTTCGTGACTGGGGATCTCCGGGGAACCCGCGGCGCGCACGGTGTCTTCCACCTGCTGGGCCAGCAGGTTCAGCGCGTCGTCGTCGACCTGGCGGCCCTGGCAGGCGCGGCGGACGCCGCTGATCACCTTTTCCCTGCTGAACGGCTCGGTGACGCCACTGCGCTTGACCACCGCCAGGACCGCGGTCTCCACCGTGGTGAAACGTCGTCCGCACTCGGGACAGGAGCGGCGCCGGCGGATGGCCTGGCCTTCGTCGGTTTCGCGCGAGTCGATCACCCGGGAGTCGGGATGACGGCAGAACGGACAGTGCATGACCGCTCCTTCACCGTGCCGACAAACAACCGCAGGACTTCGAGCGTACCCGCGCGCCGATCTGCACGGCTACGAAGCCGTTTTCGCACAACGGTTGTCAGCCGACCGGAGCGATCAGGGTCTGGCCGGCCATCAGGTTGGGCGAGTGCAGGTCGTTGAGTTCGCGGATACGGTCGGCGACCTGGGTGGTCGGCGCGTCGGGAGCGACCCGGTGCGCGAAGTCCTGCAGCGACTCCCCCGCGTCGACGCGGACGACCGCGAGCCGGTCGGGAACGTGGGCCGCGGAGTTGGCGGAGTCGCCATTGAGCACCTGGCCGACGTTCGCGACGAGACCCAGCCACAGCGTGATCGCTCCGGCGGCCACTGCCAGCCCGATCGTCGACGCCCAGGTGGTGGCGCGCCTGCGGTGCGGAGCGACCGACATCGCCACCCCGGTGCCGTAGTAGCGCGTCGCCGCACCCGCCGGGCGGGCCGGCGCGGGCCTGCGAGACCGGGCCAGTCCGTCACGTCCGTACCGAACGCCTTGGACGGGTCCGTTGATCGGGCGCCGAAGACTGCTGATACGCGGCGCAGGCGTGTGGATGACTGTCATCTTCGTTCCTCCGGTCAACTAGCTCTCGCTCGTGTGTTCGACACTAATCGCTTGTGTGTTCGAAACCCGAACATTTGAGCGAAGCGTGTCGCACGAGCAAACGCTAGATCACACCACCGACAAGTTCGTCGGCCTCTACCACTGTCACGAGGCCCAGATACCCGATATCCCGAAGAGTTACACATTTGTGATTCACCCGACTTTGGGCCTTCTCCGCCGGCGTTCCATCCGGGGCGACACGCCACTCGAACACATGTTTGATTCTTGTTCGTCGGGCGGCTACATTCAGTGCCATGGGCGACAGCAACGACATTTCTCCGCCCGGCCCCGAAGGCCGGTTGCACTCCGTGGATCCTTCGCTGACCGAGCGGCAGCGCACCATTCTGAATGTCATCCGCGCGTCGGTCACCAGCCGCGGCTACCCGCCGAGCATCCGCGAGATCGGCGACGCCGTCGGCCTGACGTCGACCTCATCAGTGGCACACCAGCTGCGCACCCTGGAGCGCAAGGGATACTTGCGGCGCGATCCCAATCGTCCGCGAGCGGTCGATGTCCGCGGGGCCGACGACGAGGTGGCGGCGCCCGCCACCGAGGTGGCCGGCTCGGATGCCCTGCCCGAACCCACGTTCGTCCCGGTGCTCGGGCGTATCGCGGCGGGCGGACCGATCCTGGCCGAGGAGGCCGTCGAGGACGTCTTTCCCCTGCCGCGCGAATTGGTCGGCGAGGGAACGCTTTTCCTGCTCAAGGTGGTCGGCGATTCGATGGTCGACGCCGCGATCTGTGACGGCGACTGGGTGGTGGTGCGTCAGCAGAACGTCGCCGACAACGGCGACATCGTCGCGGCGATGCTCGATGGCGAAGCAACCGTCAAGACGTTCAAACGCGCCGGCGGTCAGGTCTGGCTGATGCCGCACAACCCGGCGTTCGACCCCATCCCCGGCAACGACGCGAGCGTGCTCGGCAAGGTCGTCACGGTCATCCGCAAGGTCTGACGCGCGAGGAGTCAGTCGGCCCGGGTGAAGCCGTTGGCCAGCGCGACTTCCTCGCTCGACAACCAGATTTCGGCGAGCGTGTCCTGATACAGGTCGCTGCCCGGCGTGTAGTACAGCCCGTAACGCGCACTGGCCTTGATCGGGTATCCGTCGGGCGCCTGGTACGGGTCGTCGAGCGGCAGATGGATCGTCGGCCGGCCGTCCGGGCCCGCCAGACCGTTTTCCGAGCCGTCCTCGGCGTCGTCGGCGGCGGCGTGCCGACCGCTACGCGCCGGCGTCCCCGCGGCGACCGCACCGGCGCCCACGGCGTCCGCCGCGTCGGCTCCCGTGGCGCTGGCGGCCCCCGACTCGACGTCGGGCTCGGGCGTGGCGACGTCGAGGTAGTCGTCCTCGGGCTCGGCGGTCTCCAGGGCGCCGGTCACGGCGTCGGTGTCCGGTGGGGTGCGGGGAACGACGACGTCGGGATACTCGTCGTCCGGGTAGGCCTGGCGCGCATAGTCGGCGTCGGGGTCCTCGGCGTCGACGTAGGCCGCGTCGTCCGCGGTCTCGGGCTCGGCGAGCTCGGGGACTTCGTCGGCGTAGTCGGTGTAGTCGGACTCGGCCGCGGGATAGTCGGCCTCTGACAGCATCTCCTCGGAGACGACGGGGATGGAGTCGGTGTCGACGGCGTCGGGGTCGTCCTGCTCGAATCCGTAATCGCTCTCGGCCGGAGCCTGACGTTGCCAGCTGACCCGCCCGACGTCCGGCGCCGGTTCGGCCGGCGCGCTCAGCGGCGCGAACGACTCGGCGTCGTGCTCGGAATCGTCGTGCCCCCACGGGCCGTCGGCGTCGTAGCCGAAGTCGCGGCCGCGGTCGGGCGCATAGCCCGCAACGTCGGGTTGCCCGGGCCGGCGCCGGCGCCAGCCGAACAGCACCCACGCCAGGAGTACGAGCAGCACCAACACCGGAATGGCGGCCATCAGCCACCACCAGTGCCAGGTGAACTTCTTGGCGTGCGCCGGCATGGCCGAATTGCTGGGCTGGTTCTGACCCGACACCTGCAGGCCGGACAGCAGGGGCGCCAGGTTGGCCGGTTCCGTGCTGAACGTGTTCTTGGCCCGGTTCCATGAGATCTTGCCGCCGGTGAACTGCTGCGAAATCACGTCGCCGTTCACGGTTTGGTCGCCGACCGGCGCGCCGAGCTTGCCGGCGGGGGCGCGGAGCTTGTCCCACGCCGCCTTCATCGCGCCGCGGATGACGAACGCGCCGTGCTCCGACGTCCAGAAGATGACCGGCTTGTCGGCGGCGGAGAAGGTGCAGACCTTGCTGGAAGAGCCTATGCCGCCGTCGGTTTCGTTGGTGGTGGGGAATCCGAGGTCGCTGCCCACCGGGCCGCCCAGCGACTCGTATTTGGCCAGGATGTCGCTCTCGACGGCGTTCGCGCCGGTGGCCGGCGTGAAGAACACCTTTCCGCCGGCGAAGTTCTGAGCGATCCCGTCACCGCCGACGGAATATTGGCCGCCCTGCTTGGCGCCCAACGGCCCGCTGGGTCCGCCCGCCGCGCGCCACGCCGTGTTGATCGCCGCGGTGGGATCGATCGCCACCTGCAGACCCTTCAACTGATCGGCCAGCGCCGGCGGTTCGGTGGTGAACTGCTTGGTCTGCCGGTTCCACGAGACCTGGCCGCCGCTGAATTTCTGCGAGGACACCTCGCCGCTGTAGGTCTCGTCGCCGACCGGCACGCCCAGCACCCCGCCCGAGCTGCCCAGCTTGTCCCAGGCGGTGTTCAGCGCGCCGCGCACCACGAACGGGCCGTGCTCGGGTGTCCAGAAGATCACCGGCTTGTCGCTGGCCGAGAAGGTGATCACCCGGCTGTCGGGGCCGGATAGACCGGGCACTTCGTTGATGGTCGGGAAGCCCAGGTCGCTGCCGGCCGGCCCGCCGAGCTGCTCGTATTTGTCGAGGACGGGCCCGTAGGCGAACTTGGCTCCGGTGGCCGGGGTGAAGAACATCTTGCCGCCGTCGAAGTCCAGGGCGAAACCGTCCCCGACGGGGTACACGTCGCCCTTGCGAGCGCCCAATGGTGAGGTGTCGCCGCCGGCCTTGTCCCAGGCGGCCATGATCGCGGCTTCGGCGTCGCCGATAGGACTCGCTACCGCGGTGGGGGCCAGCAGCACGGCGGCCAGTGCGGTGGTCGTCAAGCTGACCAGCGCGCTTCCGATCAGCTTGCGCATGTGACCTCTCTGCACCTTCACCAAGCCTCCCAGCCGGCGGATAGGGATCTATCTGCGGCTATGCCCTTACCTGCATAACCGGCGAGCGGGCCGTGCTTGCGCGGAAAATGGACCCGCGCACGATCAGCCTTACCGCCGGGCTCGCATAACTTTGCTCCAACCAACAAGAAATGCGAAGTCAAATCACGAATTTTACAAAAACGGATACCACACCGATGTCGAAATGATGCGTGCCCATGGCCCAATCGCGACCCGCCGGGCCACCGTTCGCGCTGTGTTGCGGATATCGCACAGAAAAGCGGCCGGAGCGCGCGCTCGAGGAACGCCGCCGGACTGCCGACTCGCACAGCCGAATTGCGCCGGACGCGGCCGCCACGGCGCAGGAGGCGTCGCCCGCGGGGCGATCGCGGGCCTGACTATGCGCGACGACGCGCCCGGCGTACCCGAGACACATCCGCCGACGGTATGGGAACCACCACCGAATTCACGCCCGCACCGACCGCTGGTCGACAAATTCGACCGCGGCTGCCGAAGCTACCCAGCAAACGAAACGCTATACACCGAGGCTGCGGCCGATGATTTCCTTCATGATCTCGGTCGTGCCGCCGTAGATGGTTTGCACCCGCGCGTCCAGATAGGCACGGGCAACGGGATATTCACGCATGTAGCCGTAACCGCCGTGCAGCTGCAGGCAGCGGTCGATCAGGTGCACCTGCTTTTCGGTGCAGTACCACTTGGCCATCGCGGCCTGTTCGGCGGTCAGCTTGTGGTCCAGGTGCAGGCGCACGAACTCGTCGACCATCATGCGGACCACGGTCGCCTCCGTCGCCAGCTCGGCGAGCACGAACCGGCTGTTCTGGAAGCTGCCGATCGGCTTGCCAAATGCCTTGCGCTCCTTGGTGTATTGCAGAGTCTGCTCCAGCACCTGTTCCATGGCCGCGGCCGCCATGATGGCGATCGAGATCCGTTCCTGCGGCAGGTTCTGCATCAGGTAGATGAACCCCATACCCTCCTGGCCCAGCAGGTTTTCGGCCGGCACGTGCACGTCGGTGAACGACAGCTCGGCCGTGTCCTGTGCGTCCAGCCCGATCTTGTCCAGGTGCCGGCCGCGCTCGAAGCCCTCCATGCCGCGCTCGACGGCGAGCAGCGAGAAGCCCTGTGCGCCCTTTTCCGGGTCGGTCTGCGCGACCACGATCACCAGGTCGGAGTTGATTCCGTTGGTGATGAACGTCTTTGACCCGTTGAGCACGTAATGGTCGCCCTGCTTGACTGCGCGGGTCTTGATGCCCTGCAGATCGCTGCCGGTGCCCGGCTCGGTCATCGCGATCGCCGTAATCAACTCTCCGGTACAGAATTTCGGCAGCCAGCGCTGCTTCTGCTCCTCGGTGGCCAGCGCCAACAGGTACGGCGCCACGATGTCGTTGTGCAGGCCGAAACCGATGCCGCTGTAGCGGCCCGCGGTGGTCTCCTCGGTGATGATCGTGTTGTACCGGAAGTCGGGGTTGCCGCCGCCGCCGTACTCCTCGGGCACCGCCATGCCGAGGAAGCCCTGCTTGCCGGCCTCCAGCCAGACGCCGCGGTCGACGATCTTCGCCTTCTCCCACTCGTCGTGATAGGGCGCGACGTGGCGCTCGAGGAAGCCCCGGTAGGACTCACGGAACAGGTCGTGCTCTGACTCGAAAAGAGTGCGCTGGTATTTGATGGCGCTGCTCATGGAAGACCTCCGGCGACTGGGATTCTGCAGCCCAACATATACCAACCGGACGGTTGGTCGGCGGCTGGCGGGGTCAGCTACCACCCTCGTCGGGGGTCTCGGGCGCCGCCGCGCAGCACATCGCCCGGTCGTGGGGCAAACGCCCGCTAGTCGGCCGAGAACTCGCGCAGCCGGCCGGCCAGGGCCGTCGGGACCCGGGCCCTGATCCGGGTGCCCTCGGCGTTGTGCTCCTCGGTCTGGACGCGTCCGTCGGCGTGCAGGCGCGCCACCAGGTCGCCGCGGTGGTACGGGATCACCACGTCCACGGCGGTGTCGGCGGGCACAGCGAGCTCGGCGATCCGGCGGCGCAGCGCGTCGATCCCGTCGCCGGTGCGCGCGGAGACGAACATGGCGTCGGGCAGGGCGTGGCGCAGCTTGGCCAGCGCCAAATCGCTTGCGGCGTCGACCTTGTTCACCACCACCAGCTCCTGAGGGGCGCCGCCGTCGTGGTCGGTCCCATAGTCGGCGACGACGTCGGAGACCACCTGGCGGACCGCGTTGATCTGCGCCAGGGGGTTGACGTCGGAGCCGTCGACGACGTGCACCAGCAGGTCGGCGTCGACGACCTCTTCCAGCGTGGAGCGGAACGCCTCGACCAGTTGGGTGGGCAGGTGCCGGACGAATCCGACGGTGTCGGTGAGCACGAACGGCCGGCCGTCCTCGAATTCGGAGCGCCGGGTGGTGGGCTCCAGGGTGGCGAACAACGCGTCCTGTACCAGCACCCCGGCCCCGGTCAGCGCGTTGAGCAGGCTCGACTTGCCGGCGTTGGTGTAGCCGACGATGGCGATCGCGGGCAGGTCGCTGTGCACCCGCCGGCTGCGCTGGGTATCGCGAACCTGCTTCATGTCCTTGATCTCGCGGCGCAGCTTGGCCATCCGCTCGCGGATGCGCCGCCGGTCGGTCTCGATCTTGGTTTCACCGGGACCGCGCAGGCCCACGCCTCCCCCGCTGCCGCCGGCGCGTCCACCGGCCTGCCGCGACATTGATTCACCCCAGCCGCGCAGCCGCGGCAGCATGTATTCCATCTGGGCCAGCGTGACCTGCGCCTTGCCCTCCCGGCTGGTGGCGTGCTGGGCGAAGATGTCGAGGATCAGCGCGGTGCGGTCGATGACCTTGACCTTCACGGCCTTCTCCAGGGCGGTCAGCTGCGCCGGGGACAGCTCACCGTCGCAGATGACGGTGTCGGCGCCGGTCGCCAGCACCACCTCGCGGAGCTCCTGGGCCTTGCCCGAGCCGATGTAGGTCGACGGGTCGGGCTTGTCGCGGCGCTGGATCAGCCCCTCGAGCACCTGGGAGCCGGCGGTTTCGGCCAGGGCGGCGAGCTCGGCCATACTGGCCTCGCTGTCGGCGGCGGTGCCGTCGGTCCACACGCCCACCAGGACGACCCGCTCGAGCCGGAGCTGGCGGTATTCGACCTCGGAGATGTCGGTGAGTTCGGTGGACAGGCCGGCGACGCGGCGCAGCGCCGACCGATCTTCGAGGGCGAGTTCGCCCGTGCTGGGCTCCGGTGCGGCCGGAGAGTGATCGCGGAATTCGGGATGTGTCATAGGCAATACAAGATGATGCACGCGAAAAAGGTTTTGTGCACTCGATTTAACGCTGCTGTTCGCGCCACCATTCCTCGCTGAGTTCTCCTTGGGCCACCAGCACGGACGGTCCGCGCAGGAAGCTGGTGGCCTCGGTGATGGTGACGACGACCTCGCCGCCGGGCACCCGGACGGTCAGGGCGCCGGTGGCCGCACCGGCACCGGCCAGCGCGGCGACGGCGGCCGCCACCGTTCCGGTGCCGCAGGAGCGCGTCTCGCCGACTCCCCGCTCGTGCACGCGCATGTGCACCGCCCCGTCGGCGGGTGCGGTGACGATCTCGACGTTCACCCCGTCCGGGAACTGGGTCGCGTCGAAGCTGACCGGCGCGGCCACGTCCAGCGCCGCCAGCGCGTCGGGCGTCAGATCCGGGTCCACACAGGCCAGGTGCGGGTTGCCGACGTCGACCGCCAGGCCGGAGAACCGCCGCCCCCCAACCACCGCGTTCCCTGGGCCCAGGGTGTTGGCCTTGCCCATGTCGACGCTGATGTCGGCGGTGGTCGCGTCGGCGCGGTGCACGACGACCGGCCGCGGGCCCGCCAGCGACCCGACCACGAACTCGTCGCGGGACTCCATGCCGCTGGCGCGCAGGTAGTGCGCGAAGACCCGCACGCCGTTGCCGCACATCTGGGCGACCGATCCGTCGGCGTTGCGGTAGTCCATGTACCAGTCGCCAGGGTCCACACCGTCGGGCACCCGGTCGAGCACGCCGGCCGAGCGCGCCGCACCGGCGGTGGTGACCCGCAGCACCCCGTCGGCGCCCAGCCCGCGGCGGCGGTCGCAGAGCGCTTCGACCCGCTGCGCGGTCAGGCTCAGCTGGGCCTGCGGGTCCGCCAGCACGACGAAGTCGTTCTGGGTGCCGTGGCCCTTGGCGAATTTCACCTGCTCAGGATACGTGGCGCCAGGCCCGCACGGCGGCGTCGACGAGCGGGGCGCGATCGGCGGCATCGAGCCACTGCACCCGGTGGTCCCGGCGAAACCAGGACCGCTGGCGCCGCACGTAGCGGCGGGTGCCGACGAAGGTCTGCTCGCGCGCCTCGCGCAGCCGATCCGCATCCGGGCCCGCGGGACCGCCCGCATCCAGGGCGGCGAGCACCTGCGCGTAGCCCAGCGCACGCGACGCGGTGACCCCGTCGCGCAAACCCCGCTCTAGCAGTCCGATTACCTCGCCGACCAGACCCTGATCGAACATCGCGTCGGTGCGCCGCGCCAGCCGGTCGTCGAGAATCGTTGTGTCGCAATCCAACCCGACGATGGCCGTGTCCCACCGCGGCGCGCCGATCCGCGGCGCGGAGGCGGCGAACGGCTGACCGGTCAGCTCGACCACCTCCAGGGCGCGCACGGTGCGCCGGGCATCGGTGGGCAGGATCGCCGCGGCCGCGGCGGGATCGCGCCGGGCCAGCTCGGCGTGCAGCTCGCCCACCCCCACCTCGGCCAGCCGCTGCTCCCAGCGGGCGCGCACCGCGGGATCGGTGGCGGGAAACGACCAGTCGTCGAGCAGCGACTGGATGTAGAGCATCGAGCCGCCCACGATGACGGGCAGCGCGCCCCGGGCCGCGATCGCTTCGACGTCGGCCGCCGCGGCGCCCTGATAGCGGGCGACGGTCGCGGTCTCGGTGACGTCGAGGACGTCGAGCTGGTGATGTGGGATGCCGCGGCGGGCCTCGACGGGCAGCTTCGCCGTGCCGATGTCCATGCCGCGATAGAGCTGCATGGCGTCGGCATTGACGATCTCGGCGCTTACACCGAGCCGCTCGACCCGGTCGGCGAAGTCGAGGGCCAGCTGCGACTTGCCGGTGCCCGTGGGCCCGATGATCGCCAGGGGGCGCACGGCCGTCACAACTGCCAGGCGCCGGCGAAATAACCCACCCCGTAGGGCGCTCCGCGGTACAGCTGCTTGGCCGATCGGGGCCCGGGACCGGCCAGGCCGGCCAGCACCTGGAACGCGACCCGTCCCAGGATCTGGTCCGGCAGCTGGCGCAGGGCGGTGACGTCGCCGCTGGCCAGCGCGTCGTCCAGGGCCTCTTGCGCGGCGGCGTTGTCGGGGTCGTACCCGCCGGGGGCGGCCGGTGTCAGTGTGTTCGCGCCGTCGGCCACCACCAGCACCCCGACCGGCTCGGGTGACCGGTCGATCTGCGCGCGCAGGCGGTTGCCGAGCTTGCACGCGGCGGCGGCGTCGCGGTCGCCGCGGTAAACCCGGACCCGTGCGCTGGCCTGCGGCTGCGCCTGGCCACGCACCCACCCGGCCAGCAACGCGCACACGGGAAGCGGCACCGGCGTCGCGGTGTCGTGGGGCCGCGGAGACAACTGGACGGGCACGTCGACGCCGAAACCGGCGAACGTGCCCACGGTGTCGGGACCGAACTCGTCGTCGTCAGGACCCGTTCCGATCGCCACCCAGCGGTCGGGCAACAGCGCCGCCGCGGCAAGCGTCGCGGCGAGAAGCTCGGCCACCTCGGAGGCGGCCGCTCCGGCCAGTTCGGGCACCAGGACCGGCGCCGACGGGACGATCGCGATCGCGCTGAGCACGCCACCAAACTAACGTGGCCGCAAAGGTCACCACCCGGAGGTGTCGGCCACCACCAGACGGTCACTGAAGGGGCCGAAGTCGCCTTCGGTCGGTGCCGCCCGGGGCGGCACTTTTCGCGAGGCACCGTCTCCGCGGGAATCGGACTGATCGATGCTGGCGGCCTCGCCGCGGGCCAGGGCGATCGTGGCGCCGATGACGACGGCGACCGCGCCCACCAGCACGAACGCCTTGGGGCCATGGGCATTCAGCGTCTCACCCAGCACCAGCACCCCGAGCAGGCCGGCGACCACCGGCTTGGCCACCGTCATCGTCGGCAACGACGCGGTCAGCGCGCCGGCGCGGAACGCCGATTGTTGGAAGATCATCCCGCACAGGGCCACCAGCAGCCAGGGCACGAACTCCGGCGAGGTCAGCACGGCCACCGGGCCGCGCTCGGACATCTCGACGACGCCCTTGGTCAGCACCGCAAACAGCGCCAGCGAGGAGCCCGCCACCACCGCGAGCAGGACGGCCGCGAACGGGCTGCCGGCCCGCAGCCGCGCCGTCACCACGCAGGCCACCAGCAGCGGCACCATCACCAGGGCGACGATGATCCAGGTCTGCAGCGGCGCCCGCTGCACGCCGGCCGCCGGATCCCCGACGATGATGACGACCGCCAGCGCGGCCGCCAGGATGAGCGCCCACATCCACTCCCGGGGTTGCACCCGGTGATGGGCGAGGCGCGCGTAGATGGGCAGCGCGAACAGCAGCGCGGTCACCTGCAGGGCGGTCACCAGCACCACCGAACCCCAGGCCAGGGCGGCGGCCTGCAGGCTGTAGTTGGCGATCGCGGCCAGGCCGCCCAGCCACCATCGGGCGTCCCGCAATGACATGCGGAACAGTTCCAGATGGCCGACCGGCTTGTCGGTGATCTCGTGCGCGGAGCGCTGCCGGATCACGTCGCCGACCGCGGATGCCAGCGCCGCGCACACTGCAAGCAACGCCGCGACATCAACCTTCGACATTCTCGACCCCTCCGCCCCTAGACTGTCCGACCCAGCTTTCCCCGGGGCGCAGGCAAATACACGCACAATTTGCGTTCAGTTCAACTACAAATCTATGACGTTCCACACGTTGCTAACTGCGCCGCAGGTAACCGTTCAACTACTACTTCAGCAATCTATGCAACGCGTGGGATAACTCTAAGAGAACTACACAGGTAGCTGTGCGCGATGGCAAAGGCCTTTCGCTGCCAGCGTCTTTCGCCCGCCGCGCGCCGCCCCGGATGGGACAAGTGTCACAACATCTCCCCGCTGGCCCGGCCCGCCGCCGGCCGCGGTCCTCAAGGCTGCTACGCGCGCGGTCGCGGGCCGGCGGGGAGGCGATGGCCACCGCCGCCGGAGCATCCACAGGGTGCCGGCGCCGTGCTGGTGCCGGTCCGGTCAGGAATGCCAAGGTGGCGGCGTGGGGCAGGGCAAGCTGCTTGAATATCGTTAGACGGCTGTTGGGCGAACCCTGGGGGTTCCGGCAGCTGCAGGACTATGGTGCCGCTACGCGCGGCAGGTGCGCGGGACTCGGACCGCGCGGAAGGTTGCGAAAGGTAGTGACGAGCGCATGACGTCTGACGAGCCTCGCGACGATTCGGCTCGGCCAGTGCCGCGCCCGGGGCCGCGTCCCGGCCCCCGGCCGACACCGCGACCCACCACCGCGCACCCGCTGGTGATGCCGCCGCCCAGCAATCCGCACCAGTTCGGCCGCGTGGACGACGACGGCACGGTGTGGCTGATCAGCAGCGCCGGCGAGCGCATCATCGGCTCCTGGCAGGCCGGCGACCGGGAGGCGGCGTTCGCCCACTTCGGCCGGCGCTTCGATGACCTGGCCACCGAGGTCACCCTGATGGAGGAGCGCCTGGCGTCGGGAAGTGGTGACGCGCGCAAGATCAAGGCGCACGCGGCCGAGCTGGCCGAGACGCTGCCGACGGCGGCCGTGCTGGGTGACATCGATGCGCTGGCGGGCCGGTTGACCACCATCGCCGAGCACGCCGAGGCGACGGTCGCCGCGGAGCGCTCCCGCCGTGAGGAGCACCGGGCCACCCAGACCGCCCGCAAGGAGGCGCTGGCCGCGGAGGCCGAGGAGTTGGCCGCCAACTCGACGCAGTGGAAGGCCACCGGCGACCGGTTCCGCGCGATCCTCGACGAGTGGAAGACGATCACCGGCGTGGACCGCAAGGTCGACGACGCGTTGTGGAAGCGCTATTCGGCGGCTCGGGAGGCGTTCAACCGGCGGCGGGGATCGCACTTCGCCGAGCTGGACCGGGAGCGCTCGGGGATCCGCCAGGCCAAGGAACGCCTGTGCGAGCGGGCCGAGGAGCTGTCCGACTCGACCGACTGGACCGCGACCAGCGCGGAATTCCGCAAACTGCTGACCGAGTGGAAGGCGGCCGGGCGGGCGACGCGGGAGGTCGACGACGCCTTGTGGCGGCGTTTCAAGGCCGCCCAGGACGTGTTCTTCACCGCCCGCAACGCCGTGACGGCGGAAAAGGACGCGGAGTTCCGGGCCAACGCGGCCGCCAAAGAGGCGCTGCTGGCCGAGGCGGAGAAGCTCGACACCAGCAACCCCGACGCCGCCCGCGCGGCGCTGCGCGCGATCACCGAGAAGTGGGATGCGATCGGCAAGGTGCCGCGCGAGCGGTCCGCCGAGTTGGAGCGGCGGCTGCGCGCGGTCGAGAAGAAGGTGCGCGACGCCGGCGACGTCGGCTGGTCCGACCCGCAGGCGCAGGCCCGCGCCGAGCAGTTCCAGGCCCGCGCCGAGCAGTACGAACAGCAGGCTCAGAAGGCCGCCGCGGCGGGCCGGACCAAGGAGGCCGACGAGGCTCGAGCCAACGCCGAGCAGTGGCGGCAGTGGGCGCAGGCGGCCGTTGAGGCCCTGACCCGCAAGCCTTAGCGCCCTCAGGCGCCCTTGGTCGTTCCGGGGTCGTCGGTGGTCCCGGCGGCGGGCTCGTCCAGACCGTCCAGCAGCGAGGTCGACTGCTGCGCGGCCGCGACGCGGCGCCGCTGCTCCTCGGCGGCCAGTTGCACGATGGTGCGCGACCAGACCACCCGCGCCCAGTGGTAGGTCAGCACGAGCACGGTCAGCCAGGCGACGATCAGACCCCAGCCCGGCCCCGGGTGGCCCGCGGAGACGGTCTGGCGCGACCAGATCGCCAGCATGCCCGCGGCGCCCGCGATGGCCGTGCCGGCCAGCGCGACCCAGGCCAGCGCCCAGCGCCGCGTCACCAGCGCCAGCATCGAGAAGCCCACGCCGAACACCAGCGCCAGCCAGGCGAACACCCGCGACGGCAAAGCCACGGCGGCCGCACCGGCGTGGTGGCTACCGAACAGCACGTCCCAGCCGCGCACGTCGCCGGTGTGCGGCAAGACAAACGACGCCAGCAGCACGAACACCAGGATCGACACGAAGAAGGCCCGCGGGCCCGGGTCGATTCCGCGAGCCACCCGGCGTTCGGCGGCCTCGATCTCGGTGCGCAGGGCGCCGAGCTGCAAATCTTCGTTGTTCGTCTCTTTTTTCATCGTGCACATCCAAGGGGTTCGGCCGGGCCGACGGGCGGCCCGAGGGCGGGCATGCCAAGGCCGATGCCGCGTGGGCGCTGCCCGGCGGCGTGGGCATCACCCGCCCGGGTGCGGCGATGGGTGAGGACGCCCGCGTCGGCGATGAGGTGGTGGGGCGCGGCCCCGGTGATCGCCGTGGTGACGATGTCGCCGGGCCTGATGTCGCCCGGTGTGTCGACGGCGAAGTGCACCAGCCGGCCGTCGCGGGCCCGCCCGCTCATCCGGGCGGTGCGGCTGTCCTTGCGCCCTTCGCCGGTGGCGACCAACAATTCGACGGTCTGACCGATCAACGCCTGGTTGCCCTCCAGCGAGATCGCCTCCTGCAGCTCGATCAGCCGGTCATAGCGTTCCTGCACAACGGCTTTCGGGATCTGCCCGTCGAGTTCAGCGGCCGGGGTGCCGGGCCGCTTGGAGTACTGGAAGGTGAACGCGGCCGAAAAGCGGGCCGCCCGCACCACGTCCAGTGTGGCCGCGAAGTCCTCTTCGGTCTCACCGGGGAACCCGACGATCAGGTCGGTGGTGATGGCGGCGTGCGGCATGGCGACCCGGACCCGGTCGATGATGCCGAGGTAGCGCTCGGCGCGGTACGAGCGCCGCATCGCGCGCAGCACCCGGTCCGACCCGGACTGCAGCGGCATGTGCAGGGCGGGGCAGACATTGGGCGTCTGCGCCATGGCCTCGATGACGTCGTCGGTGAATTCGGCCGGGTGCGGCGAGGTGAACCGCACCCGCTCCAGCCCGTCGATGTCGCCGCAGGCCCGCAGCAGGCGGGCGAAGGCGCCGCGGTCCCGCGGCAGCGCCGGGTCGGCGAAGGACACCCCGTAGGCGTTGACGTTCTGGCCCAGCAGCGTGACCTCGAGCACGCCGTCGGCCACCAGTGACCTGACCTCGGCCAGGATGTCGTCCGGGCTGCGGTCGACCTCCTTTCCCCGCAGCGACGGGACGATGCAGAACGTGCAGCTGTTGTTGCACCCGACCGAGATGGAAACCCAAGCGGCATAGGCGGATTCGCGAGCGCTGGGCAGTGACGACGGAAACTCCTGCAGCGCCTCGGCGATTTCCACCTGGGCGACCTGGTTGTGCCGGGCCCGCTCCAGCAGGGTGGGCAGCGACCCGATGTTGTGCGTGCCGAAGATGACGTCGACCCAGGGCGCCTTGCGCAGCAGCGCGTCGCGGTCCTTTTGGGCCAGGCAGCCGCCGACGGCGATCTGCATCTCGGGATTGCCGCGCTTGCGGGGCGCCAGGTGGCTGAGGTTGCCGTACAGCTTGTTGTCGGCGTTCTCCCGGACCGCGCAGGTGTTGAACACGACGACGTCGGCGTCGGCACCCTCGGCCGCGCGTCGGTATCCGGCCGCTTCCAGCAGGCCCGCCAACCGCTCCGAGTCGTGGACGTTCATCTGGCAGCCGTAGGTGCGGACTTGGTAGGTGCGCGCCGGTGCGGCGTCCGCCGCCACGGTCTCTCGCACCATCGAAGTCACCCGGCCATGGTACGGCGGCCGGTCGGCACGCGAGAAACCGCACGTCAGGGCTAGACCCGGCGCCGCTCCCGCTCGGCGGCCAGTTCGGCGAAGACGACCTCGCACGCCATGTTCTGGCTGTAGCCACGGCGCGCCAGCATCCCCACCAGCCTGCGGGTCACCCGGGCATCGTCGTCGTTCAGCGTTTCCCGGCGCAGCTTGGACCGGACCAACTGCTCCGCCCGGTCCCGCTCGGCGCCGGCGTCGATCCCGGCGAGCACCGAGGTGATCACGTCGTTGTCGATGCCCTTGGTGTGCAGTTCGGCGGCCAAGGCGCGCTTGCTTTTCCCGGCGTGGGTCCGGCGGGACTGCACCCACTGCTGGGCGAAGTCGGCGTCGTCGATCAGGCCGACGGAGGCCAACCGGTCGAGCACCCGCGCACTGACGTCGTCGGGATAGCCGCGCTTGGCCAGCTGGCCGCGCAGTTCGGCGCGGGTGCGCGCTCTCGCGGTGAGCAGGCGCAGGCACAGCGCTCGCGCCTGCTCCTCGCGGGAGGGCTCAGAAGTCGACGGGGGCGGGCAGGACGCTGTCATCGGACAAGCCATCGGTCACGACCGCGCCAATGCCGAGCTTTTCCTTGATCTTCTTCTCGATCTCGTTGGCGACTTCGTCGTTTTCCTTCAGGAACGTGCGGGCGTTCTCCTTGCCCTGGCCGAGTTGCTCGCCCTCATAGGTGAACCAGGAGCCGGACTTGCGGATGAAGCCCTGCTCCACGCCCATGTCGATCAGCGAGCCTTCCCGGCTGACCCCCTGGCCGTAGAGGATGTCGAACTCGGCCTGCTTGAAGGGCGGCGCCACCTTGTTCTTGACGATCTTGACCCGGGTGCGGTTACCGACCGCGTTGGTGCCGTCCTTGAGCGTCTCGATCCGGCGCACGTCCATGCGCACCGACGCGTAGAACTTCAACGCCTTTCCACCCGTGGTGGTTTCGGGGCTGCCGAACATCACCCCGATCTTCTCGCGCAACTGGTTGATGAAGATCGCGGTGGTGCCCGAATTGTTCAGCGCGCCAGTCATTTTGCGCAGCGCCTGGCTCATCAGCCGGGCCTGCAGCCCGACGTGGCTGTCGCCCATCTCGCCTTCGAGCTCGGCGCGCGGCACCAGCGCGGCCACCGAGTCGATGACCAGGATGTCCAGCGCGCCGGAGCGGATCAGCATGTCGGCGATCTCGAGGGCCTGCTCCCCCGTGTCGGGCTGGCTGACCAGCAGGGAATCGGTGTCCACGCCGAGCTTCTTGGCGTACTCCGGGTCCAGGGCGTGCTCGGCGTCGATGAAGGCGGCGACGCCGCCGGCGGCTTGGGCGTTGGCCACCGCGTGCAGGGCGACCGTGGTCTTACCCGACGATTCCGGGCCGTAGATCTCCACGACCCGGCCACGGGGCAGCCCGCCGATGCCCAGGGCCACGTCCAGCGCGATGGATCCGGTGGGGATGATCGAAATCGGCTGACGCGTCTCGTCGCCGAGACGCATCACCGAGCCTTTGCCGTAGCTCTTTTCGATCTGGGCCATCGCCAGTTCGAGAGCCTTCTCGCGGTCGGGGGCTTGCGCCATGGTGTCTCTCCTATAGTCGGTGTTCGTCTGACCGGTATCGGTCGGTTGGCGGTGACACTAGAGAAGGCCACCGACAAGTTGACTGGCCGAACGCTCACCACACTAGCCGAACAGGTGTTCGATTCAAGTTCGACACGCCGTTGCGCCCCGGCGCGTGTGGCAACATCGGCGATCGAAAGGCGCCGACGGGCCTCTTCGGGGGCGGATCCCCCCGAGAGGCGGTCGCGAACCCATGGACATCTCCCCCCAGCTGGCCGAAACGGCTTCCTACGGAGGCTTTTTCGCGCTGACCGTGGGTGGGGACCCGGCGGGATGGCATCCGGTCGCGCGGTCCTACGCCGACGGCTGCGCCGACCTGATCGACGCCACCGCCCGCCGCTACCACACGACGGACCTGCGGATCGGCGCGTCGCTGGTCCACCTCGCCCACGCCACCCGGCTGTGGTCACCGGTGCTCGCCTGCGCGATCGGCCACGGCGTCGTCCCCGACCTCGATGAACTGCAACGCGCCGACGACGACGCCCGGTTACGACTGCCCAGGCCCGTCGGGCAGCCCGTCGATTCGCACGACGCGCTGTACCGGGTGGTCGTCGAAGAACACCTGCAACCGCTCGCCGCCGGCCTGCGGGTCAACCTGGCGCCCGCCCTGCTCGCGGGCAACATCGCCTCCGCGCTGGTGGGCGCCGCACGGGCCCTGGTGGCGGCGCGGCCCGACCTGCACCGCAAGACCACCGAGCTGACCGGGTCGCTGCTGGACACCGGCGTGCTGGCCGGATCCGGTGTCATCACCGGCCCGCAGCTGGGATTCCGGCGCCGCAGCTGCTGCCTCTTCTATCGGCTGCCCGCGGGTTCGCTGTGCGGTGATTGCGTGCTGCACCGGGTGCCGGGATAGGCCGCTCGGGCGCGGGCCTCGTTTGTCGTTGCCCGGTCGGGGTACGTGAGCACCATGTCCTCAGCCGCAACCCCGTCCCTGCGCGCCATCGCGTTGGTCTGCTCGTTGAAGAAGAGCCCGGCGCCGTCCAGCAGCGAACTGCTCGCCGACCAGTTGCTCGATCAGCTGCGCAGCGCGGGCGTCGAGGGTGAGAAGGTGCGCTGCGTGGACCTGGCGCTGCTGCCCGGGGTCGAGGCGGACATGGGTCCCGGCGACGAGTGGCCGGCGCTGCTGGACAAGATCAAATCGGCGGACATCGTCATCGTGTCGACGCCCACCTGGGTCGGCCACATGTCCAGCGTCGCCCAGCGCGTCCTGGAGCGCCTCGATGCCGAGCTGTCCGACACCGACGACGCGGGCCGACCGGCGATGGTGGGCAAGGTGGCGCTGGCCGCGGTCGTGGGCAACGAGGACGGGGCGCACAAGATCGTGGCCGACCTGTTTCAGGCGCTCAACGACATCGGGTTCTCGATCGCCGCGCAGGGCTGCACCTACTGGAACGGCGAGGCGATGCAGGGCACCGACTACACCGACCTCGACGGCGTCCCCGAGCCGGTCGCGTCGGCCACCGGAAATGCGGCGCGCAACGCCGTGCACCTGGCCACCGTGCTGCGGCAGAACGGCTACCCGGCCTACGAATAACTACGAATAGCTACGAATAGCGCGCGGCGATCACCACTGTTCGCGCGGCACGTCGAAGTCGACGCACAACGCCCGCCACACGTCGCGCGGCTCGATGCCGGCCTCGATGGCCTGGGCGGCGGTGCGCCCGCCAAAGCCGCTCAGCACGTGATCCACCAGGACCGAAGACCCGTACGTGGTGCCGAAGCGCAGCACCACCCGCTCGTGAAACTCCGTTAGCCGCACGCCAGTCAACATACCCAGCGCACATGGATCGGACACCTGAGCGGGCGGCCCGCCTACCTCCAGCTGGCCGGCAGATCGACGATGTGATTCGGGCAGTCCTCCTGGACCGCAATCGACATGATGTCGCGCGCGCGTTGGGCCGACATGGTGGCCCGCAATTGCATGAAGGTGTATTCGGCCGGAGCGAGTCCCTGTTGCGCGGCGGCCGGATCGTCCAGCAACTGGCAGGCCTGCTGTTCCTCGGGACTGTCGGCGTGCGCGACGGCGGCGCTGAACAGCGAGCCGGCCAGCAGGGTGCCGGCGGCGATTGTCGTGATGATCCTCATCGAGTGCCTCCCGCCGAAGCATAGGGCCACCGGCCCGGGGCGCCGCGGTTCATCCGGCCACCGCAAGCGCGTCGCGGCACACCCGGACCGGATCGGCGACGTCGGCGATGCCGGCGGCCGCGGCCTGCGCCGCGGCCCGGTAGCGGGGCGACGACAGCACCTCGTTGACCGCGGCCACCAACGCGTCGGCGGTCAGCGGGCGGATCAGCCACGCGCTCCCCTGGCGCAGCACCCGGTTGGCGATCTCCCACTGGTCGCCGCCGCCGGGCACCACCACCAGCGGCACGCCGGCCAGCAGCGTCTTGGCCACCATGCCGTGGCCGCCGCCGCAGATCACCAGGTCGGCGTGCGCGAGCAGCTCGTCCTGACGCCCCAGCCCGGCCGCCGCCCACGGCGGCACCGCGAGCTCCGGTCCGTCCAGCCGCGACACCAGCAGGCGCGAGCCCGCCGGCATCGTCTCCCCCGGCGTCAAGCACTCCAACGCGACTTCGGCCAGGCCTTCCGTCCCGATCAGTGCGGTCGACGGCGCGATGACCACCACCGGCCCGGAGCCGGCCGGAACCTCGAGGACGCGGTCGGTCGGTTCGAAGTGCAACGGCCCGACCAGGACGGCCTCGGCCGGCCAGTCCGGGCGGGGGACCTCCAGCGCGGGCAGCGTCGCGATCAGCCGCCGCAGCGGCCCGGGATCGCGGGCCGGCAGGCCGATCTCGACGCGGGAAGCCGACCGTTGCCGCAGCCCGGCCCGCCAGGACCGCGCCGTCAGCGCGCGCATGGTGGCGTCGCGCAGCCGGCCCCGGATGCCGGTGCCCGGCGCCAGCCCACTGCCTATCGGCGGCAGACCTTTCGACGGCAGGTACAGCGGGTGCGGGTTGAGCTCGATCCACGGGATGCCCAGCAGTTCGGCGGCCACGCCGCCGCCGGCGGTGATGACGTCGGACACCACCAGGTCGGGCGCGAGTTCGCGCAGCGCGGGCACGTTGAGTACCGCCATCCGCGCGGCGCGCCGGTGAATCCTGGCGCCGGCGTCGACGTCGTCGTCGGTGGCGGCCAGCCCGTCCAGCGCGACGGCGTCGATGCCGGCGCCGCGGGCGGCGTCGAGCCATTCGGCGCCGGTGAAGATCGTGGGTTCGTCACCGGCTTCGGCGAAGCGTTGGCACAGCGCAATCGCCGGGAACGAATGCCCGGGATCCGGCCCGGCGACCACGGCGACGCGCATCGTGCTCACCCTGCCATAGCGCCCCGCGGCCACGCGCCTACGCTGACAAGATGACCGAGCTGACTGGGACAACCGTTGCGAACACCCGTACGGTCGAAGGCTTCCTGAACGCGCTGCAGGAGGCGGATTACGACGCCGCGGGCGCCGCGCTGGCCGACGACCTCGTCTACGAGAACGTCGGCCTGCCCACCATCCATGGCCGGGCCAGGGCCATCAAACTGTTTCGCCAGATGGAGGGCCGCGCGGCCTTCGAGGTGAAGATCCACCGCATCGCGGCCGACGGCGGCGCGGTGCTGACCGAACGCACCGACGCGCTGATCTTCGGCCCGCTGCGTCTGCAGTTCTGGGTGTGCGGCGTGTTCGAGGTCCAGAACGGGCGAATCACGTTGTGGCGGGATTACTTTGACTTCTTCGACATGCTCAAGGCCACCGCGCGCGGCCTGGCGGCGCTGTTGGTGCCGTCGCTGAAAGCGACGTTCTGACAACGCTTCTCGGCGACTAGCCGGTTCCCCGCAGCCCGCCGAGTTCGTCGAAGGCCTGCGCCCAACCGAGCAGCCGGTCCGTCGCCCCGGCCAGCTCCGCGCGGTAGTGCTGCGACGCGGCCGATCCGTCGCCGTTCGCCGAGGACACCAATTGCGCTGCCGCGGTGACCATTTCGTTGTATTGGCGAACGCCCGCAGACAGCTGGGCGGTGAACGCGTTGATGGTGGGCACCAGATACGTCCGCGATTCCGCGCTGGCTTCGGCCGCCCGCTCCATCGACACCACCTGCGCGGCGGTGGACGCCATGGCGGCCGAGGTTCTGGTGGCGGCGGCGGTCAGGTCGCGGATCTCGGCGGCCGGCAACATCGCGCCCCGCTCGATCACCGCCACCAGGGAGGAAAATCCACGCTCGGAGGCGCCCAGCGCGTACATCGCCGGGCGCGCCGCCGAACCCGGCGGCGGCAGCCGGCGCACGGTGGTGGCGCGCGGCACCGGCAGCGGCTCGGAGCGTAGCCAGCGATAGCGAAGCAGCAGCAGTGTCGCCGGGATAGCCATGAAAACCGCGACGCCGCCGGTGATTTCGAGCAGCAGCGCGAACCAGCCCCAGGCCGCCAGCAGCATCGTCACCGCCGCCCAGAACACACAGCCCGCGCTGAAGATCAGGCCCCAGCGCAGCGCGCGACGACGGCGCCGCAACTGGCGTGCGCGCGGGTCCGCGGCCGCGCTGAGCTTGCGGGCCACCAGGTCGGACAGGTCGGCGGCGGTGGCCAGTCCGCGGTGCAGGAACGCGCGCCACGGACCGGGCCGCGACGCCTTCACCGCCATGACGCTTCGGCTACTGGCCAAGTGGCTTCTCGGTCACCGAGCCGCCGGCGCTCTCCGCGGGCGCGGGCGTCGTCCCCGCGGCCGGCGTCCCGCCGGTCGGCAGGGCCTCCCCGCGCATCGAGGCGCGAATCTGCTCGAGCCGGGAATGGCCGGCCATCTGCACCCCGGCCTGCTCGACCTCGAGCATCCGGCCCTGCACCGACCCCTGCGCGAGCTCGGCGGCCCCGATCGCGTTGGCGTACCGTCGCTCGATCTTGTCGCGCACCTCGTCGAGGCTGGGCACGTTGCCGGGGGCGGCGAGATCGCTCATCGACTGCAGCGAGGCGCTCACCTGCTCCTGCATCTTGGCCTGCTCGAGCTGGCTGAGCAGCTTGGTGCGCTCGGCGATCTTCTGCTGCAGCACCATGGCGTTCTGCTCGACGGCCTTCTTGGCCTGCGCGGCCGCGCCCAGCGCCTGGTCGTGCAGCGTCTTGAGGTCTTCGACGCTCTGCTCGGCGGTTACCAGCTGGGCGGCGAACGCCTCGGCGGCGTTGTTGTACTCGGTCGCCTTGGCGGCGTCCCCGGCCGCGGTGGCCTGGTCGGCCAGCGTCAACGCCTGACGCACGTTGACCTGCAGCTTCTCCACGTCCGCCAGCTGACGGTTGAGCCGCATCTCCAGCTGCCGCTGGTTGCCGATGACCTGCGCGGCCTGCTGGGTCAGCGCCTGGTGCGTGCGTTGCGCTTCCTCGATGGCCTGCTGGATCTGCACTTTGGGGTCGGCGTGCTCGTCGATCTTGGCGTTGAACAGCGCCGTGAGGTACTTCCACGCCTTGACGAACGGATTGGCCATGAGTTAGCTCCGCCTTCGCTTCTTGAGGATCCCCGGGTGGGCCTGAGGGGCTCTGCGCCTGTCGCTCAATTTAGTGGGTCGGCGCCGATCGCCCCACCCCTTACGCGGGATCGGTGCCCGGCGCTCAGGCCAACGCCAACGAGGCCACCGGTGGGATGACGACCTTGATGCTGGTGCCGCTCGCCCCGTCCGCGGGCGCACCGACGGCCGTGCGCTCCTCGCTGGCCATCCGCTCGCCGGCGTGGATGAGAACCGACGACAACGGTACGTCCAGCGCGTCGCAGATCGCGTTCAGCAGCTCGCTGGAGGGCTCCTTGCGGCCGCGCTCCACCTCGGACAGGTAGCCGAGGCTCACCCGCGCCGAATCGGAGACCTCGCGCAACGTGCGGCCCTGTGTCGTGCGGGCCTCGCGCAGCACGTCGCCGATGACCTCGCGCACTAATGGCGCCATCCCGCCCTCCTTCGTCCGGTCGGCCCTGCGCGGCACGCACTGCTGCGGCAGGTGCTCACTAGGTGAACGCCGAGAGCGGTGGTCTGGTTCCCGGTCGGGGCCGGAGAATCAACCGGGCGTGCGGCGGACTTCCCGCACCGTCGACACGACGTAGTCGATGCCGGTGATCACCGTCAGCACGATCGCCGCGCCCATCACCACCGCCGCGACCACCCGGAACGGCCCCGGGGTTCCCGTCCAGGGCAGCACGAACAAGCCGATGGCCAGCACCTGCACGACGGTCTTGAGTTTGCCGCCCCAGCTGGCCGGGATGACGCCGCGGCGAATCACGGCCAGCCGCAGCACGGTCACCCCGAATTCGCGCGTCAGGATCAGCACCGTGACCCACCACGGCAGCTCCCCGAGCATCGAGAGCCCGATCAGCGCCGAGCCCACCAGCGTCTTGTCGGCGATCGGATCGACGAACGCGCCGAATTCGGTCGCCATGCCGTAGTTGCGGGCCAGCAGGCCGTCCAGCCGATCGGTGATGCAGGCGATCGCGAAGATGACGAAAGCGATTACGCGGAAGCCGCTTTCGCGGCCGTCGCCGGCGAACAGGGCGAGCAGGAAGACCGGCACCAGCACCAGCCGCAACAGGGTCAGCGTATTGGCGAGATTGGCGATGTTTGCGCGGCCCGGCGGTCCGGTTAACGGACCCGTCTGCGGCTGCCCCGACACGGCAACAGAATAACGGTTGACCAGCACAGCCGTCCGAGATGTCGATACTGTTAGCCGTGAGCAGAAGTCCAGAGCGTTATCGGCCGCGGGTTCGGCGCGCGCGAACATCCGATGTTCCGGCCATCAAGCACCTGGTCGACACCTACGCCGGAAAGATCCTGCTCGAGAAGAATTTGGTGACGCTGTACGAGGCCGTGCAGGAGTTCTGGGTGGCCGAGCACGAGGGCCGGGTGGTCGGTTGCGGCGCCCTGCACGTGATGTGGTCCGACCTCGGCGAGATCCGCACCGTCGCGGTGGATCCGGCGATGACCGGCCACGGCATCGGCCACGCGATCGTCGACCGGCTGCTCGAGGTCGCTCGCGAGCTGGCCCTGAAGCGGCTGTTCGTGTTGACGTTCGAAACCGAGTTCTTCGCCCGGCACGGGTTCACCGAGATCGAGGGCACGCCCGTGACCGCCGAGGTGTTCGAGGAGATGTGCCGGTCGTATGACATCGGTGTCGCCGAGTTCCTGGACCTCAGCTACGTCAAGCCCAACATCCTCGGCAACTCCCGGATGCTGCTGGTGCTCTAGCTCGATGGCGGCGACCCGCATCGCCCGGCTGCGCCGCCCTCGCGATCGCCGCTACTCGTCTTCGTCGGATCCGTTGGCATCGCTGCCGCCGCGGATCAGCGCCAGCGTTCCGGCCAGTTCGTCGGGCTTGATCAGCACCTCACGCGCCTTGGAGCCCTCCGACGGCCCGACGATCCCGCGGGTCTCCATCAGGTCCATCAGCCGGCCGGCCTTGGCGAAGCCGACGCGCAGCTTGCGCTGCAGCATCGACGTCGAACCGAACTGGCTGGATACCACCAGCTCGACTGCCTGCAGGAACACGTCCATGTCGTCGCCGATGTCGGGGTCGACGTCGGTGCGTTCGCCGGTGGGCTTGGCGGCGGTGACGCCCTCGGTGTACTCCGGTTCGGCCTGGTCCTTGCAGGCGGTGACGACGGCGTGGATCTCCTCGTCGGTGATGTATGCGCCCTGCAGCCGGATCGGCTTGCCCGCGCCCATCGGCAGGAACAGGCCGTCGCCCATGCCGATCAGCTTTTCCGCGCCGGCCTGGTCCAGGATGACGCGGCTGTCGGTCAGCGACGACGTGGCGAACGCCAGCCGCGACGGCACGTTGGTCTTGATCAGCCCGGTGACCACGTCCACCGACGGCCGCTGGGTGGCCAGCACCAGGTGAATGCCGGCGGCGCGGGCCTTCTGGGTGATCCGCACGATGGCGTCCTCGACGTCGCGGGGGGCGGTCATCATCAGGTCGGCCAGCTCGTCGACGATCGCCACCACATACGGGTAGGGCCGGTACTCGCGCTGACTGCCCAGCGGCGCGGTGATGGCGCCCGAGCGCACCTTCTCGTTGAAGTCGTCGATGTGGCGCACCCGGGAGGCCTGCATGTCCTGGTAGCGCTGCTCCATCTCCTCGACCAGCCACGCCAGCGCGGCCGCCGCCTTCTTGGGCTGGGTGATGATCGGGGTGATCAGGTGCGGAATGCCTTCGTAAGGCGTGAGTTCCACCATCTTCGGGTCGATCAGGATCATCCTGACCTCCTCGGGGGTGGCCCGGGCCAGCAGCGAGATCAGCATCGAGTTGACGAAGCTGGACTTACCGGATCCCGTGGAACCGGCGACCAGCAGGTGCGGCATCTTGGCCAGGTTGGCCGAGATGAAGTCGCCCTCGATGTCCTTGCCCAGCCCGATCACCAGCGGGTGGTGGTCGCGCCGGGTCGACGGCGCGGTGAGCACGTCGGCCAGCCGCACCATCTCTCGGTCGGTGTTGGGCACCTCGATGCCGACCGCGGACTTGCCCGGGATCGGGGCCAGCATGCGCACGCTCTCGGTGGCCACCGCATAGGCGATGTTCTTCTGCAGCGCGGTGATCTTCTCGACCTTCACGCCCGGCCCCAGCTCGACCTCGTAGCGGGTGACGGTCGGCCCGCGGGTGCAGCCGGTGACGGCGGCGTCCACCTTGAACTGGGTCAGCACCTCGGTGATGGCGTCGGCCATGACGTTGTTGGCGGCGCTGCGCTTCTTGGGTGGGTCCCCGGCGACCAGCAGGTTCAGCGAGGGCAGCGTGTAGGGGCCCTCGACGACCCGGTCCAGCTCGACGGTGTCGTGCTTGTCCGCCGACCGCCCGCGCTTGCGGCCCCGCGACGTGGGCTGGACGGCGGGCTCGGGCACGGTGGGAATGTCGTCCTGCAGCGCGGCCTGGGCATCGTCGTCGGGTGACCAGGCCGGCGGCGGCGCCTCGTCGGGGACGGCAGGCGCCTCGTCGTGGTAGTCGTCGCGGTCCGCCGCGGCAGCGTCCTCAAAGTCGTCGAACTCGTCGGCGTAGTCGTACGGCTCGTCGTCGTAGCCCTCGTCGACGAACCGGGTGTGGAACAGGTTGCGCATCACCACGGGCACCTCGCGGATCGTGGTGCCGGTCAGCAGCAGCAGGCCGAACATGAAGCCGATGAACAGCAGCGGCGCCGCGATCCACGGGGTGAGCCCGTCCGAGAGCGGCCCGCCGATGGCGAAGCCGATGAAACCGGCCGCGCGGCGGCGCGCTTCGGGGTCGCCCGGCGAACCGGACCACAGGTGGCGCAACCCGAGCACCGACAGGGCGATCAGGCTGGCGCCCAGGATCAGCCGGGGCCGCACGTCGGGGTTCGGCTCGGTGCGCATCAGCGTCACCGCCACCGCGGCGGTGACGACCGGCAGCGCGAGCACACCCGCGCCGATGAAGGTCCGCAGCGCCGTGTCGACCCACGTCCCGACCGGCCCGGCGGCGTGGAACCACGAACTGGCGGCGACCACCACCGAAAAGCCCAGCAGCAGCAGCGCGATGCCGTCGCGGCGATGCCCCGGGTCGATGTCGTGGGCGCGCCCGATCGACCGGGCCGCGCCGCCCGTTCCCCGCGCGGCCATCATCCAGATGGCGCGCATGGCGCGACCGCAGGTCAGCCCGGCGGAAACCAGCGGGGCCTGGTTACGCCGCCTGGCGGGCTTGCCGGACTTCTTGCGGGGCGCCGCCGGGCGCGCTCCCCGGGACCGGCTGGGCCGCGATGTGGCCTTTGACCTGCTCGTTCGGCTTCCGGAGCGGGCGGCGGTCTTACTGGGCATGCCGGCAAGCGTAGTCGCAACGGCATCATCTACACCACCCGCCACACTGGTAACGGCCCGGCTTGTCCGGCATGGCCCGAATCGGCCCTCACATCGCGTGAGTAGGGTGACATCCGGTTGCGAGAAGTCGTGCTCGTCACCCACCCGGAGCGCCCAGGAGGCCATCAATGCCCGTCGTCGTCGTCGCCACCTTGACCGTCAAACCCGAGTCGGTCGACACCGTTCGCGACATCCTCAAAACCGCGGCCGTGGAGGTGCACGAGGAGCCGGGCTGCCAGCTGTATGCCGTGCACGAATCGGGCGAGACCTTCGTCTTCGTCGAGCAGTGGGCCGACGCCGAGGCGCTCAAGGCGCACAGCACCGCACCGGCGGTCACCAAGATGTTCACCGCGGCCGGCGAGCACCTGGACGGGGCGCCCGACATCAAGATGCTGCAACCGGTCCCGGCGGGCGATCCGGCCAAAGGACAGTTGCGGCCCTGATGGCCAGGTCGTCGGAAGGGCCCCTGACGGGCAAGGTCGCCTTCATCACCGGCGCGGCGCGCGGGCAGGGCCGCGCGCACGCGGTGCGGCTGGCCGCCGACGGCGCGGACATCATCGCCGTCGACCTGTGCGACCAGATCGCCAGCGTGCCCTACGCCCTGGCCACGCCCGAAGACCTGGCGGCCACCGTGAAGCTGGTGGAAGACACCGGCTCCCGGATCGTGGCCTCTCGTGGCGACGTCCGCGACCGCGAATCGCTGTCGGCGGCACTGCAGGCCGGCCTGGACGAGTTCGGCCGGCTGGACATCGTGGTGGCCAACGCCGGCATCGCCCCCATGCAGTCCGGCGACGACGGCTGGCACGACGTCATCAACGTCAACCTGACCGGCGTCTACCACACCATCAAGGTCGCGATACCCACGATGGTCAAGCAGGGCACCGGCGGGTCGATCGTGCTGATCAGCTCGAGCGCGGGGCTGGCCGGGGTCGGCAGCCCCGACGCCGGTTCCGTCGGCTATGCCGCCGCCAAGCACGGGGTGGTCGGGCTGATGCGGGTCTATGCGAATCTGCTTGCTGGACAGATGATTCGGGTCAACTCGATCCATCCGTCCGGGGTCGAGACGCCGATGATCAACAACGAGTTCACCCGCGAGTGGCTGGCGAAGATGGCCGCCGCGACCGACACGCCGGGCGCCATGGGCAACGCCATGCCGGTGGAGGTGCTCGACGTCGAGGACGTCGCCAACGCGGTGGCGTGGCTGGTGTCCGACCAAGCTCGCTACATCACCGGCGTGACCCTGCCCGTCGACGCGGGATTCCTGAACAAGTAGCCGCCATGGCCCGAAACCTGGTTGCGCAGACGGCATTTGGTCCGATGGTGCTGGCCGCCGTCGAGCAGAACGAGGCGCCCGGCCGCCGCCTGGTCGACGACGACTTCGCGGAGCTGTTCTTGCCCGCCCCGCTGCGGTGGCTGGTCGGAGCCACCCGGTTCGCCCCGGTGCGCCGGGCGCTGATCCGCGGCTCGGAGTTCACCGGTCCGGGCTTGTGGGCAAACCTGGCCTGCCGCAAGCGTTTTATCGCCGACAAGCTCAAGGAGTCGCTCGACGACATCAACGCCGTCGTCATCCTCGGCGCGGGCCTGGACACCCGCGCCTACCTGCTGACGCGGCGGGTCCGCATCCCGGTGTTCGAGGTCGATCTGCCGGTGAACGTCGCGCGCAAGTTCAAGACGGTCCGCCGGGTGCTCGGCGAGCTGCCGCTGTCGGTTCGGTTGGTGGCGTTGAACCTCGAGCATGACGACCTGCTCACCGCGCTGGCCGAGCACGGTTATCGCACCGACTACCGGGTGTTCTTCATCTGCGAGGGCGTCACCCAGTACCTCACCGAGGCGACCGTGCGGCGCACCCTGGACGGGCTGCGCGCGACCGCGCCCGGCAGCCGGTTGGTGTTCACCTATGTGCGTAGGGATTTCATCGACGGCACCAACCGGTATGGCACCCGCACCCTGTACCGCACCGTGCGCCAGCGGCGGCAACTGTGGCATTTCGGTCTGCAGCCCGATGAGGTGGCCGCGTTCCTCGGCGAATACGGCTGGCGGCTGGTGGAGCAGGCCGGTCCCGACGAGCTCGTGCAGCGCTACGTCGAGCCCACCGGCCGCAAACTCAAGGCCTCGCAACTGGAGTGGTCGGCCTACGCCGAGAAGATCTGAGTGCAGCGATCCTCCGCGACACTTAAACATCTGCGACGACACGCCGGTCATCACCGCAATGAGTTAAGTTTCGCGGCCCAGACGCCGAGTTCAGACCTCGATGACGGTCGGCACGATCATCGGCTGACGGCGGTAGGTCTCGCCCACCCACTTGCCGACGGTGCGCCGCACGCCCTGAGCGATGCGGCCCGGATCGGTGATGTTCTCGGCCGCAAGCGCTTCCAGTTCGGCCTCGACCCGGCGCACGGCGGGCTCGAGCGCCTTGGGGTCCTCGGAGAATCCGCGCGATTGCAGGTGCGGCGGGGCGACCGGGCGACCGGTGCCGCGGGTGACGATGACGGTCACCGCCACGAAGCCCGACGACAGGATAAGCCGCTCGCCCAGGGTGATGTCGCCGACGTCGCCGTTGATCAGGCCGTCGACGAACATCTTGCCCACCGGCACCGCGCCGGCGATGGAGGCCGTGCCCGCCACCAGGTCGACGCTCACGCCGTTCTCGGCCAGCAGAATCGACTCCTCCGGCACGCCGGTGCGGGCCGCGAGTTTGGAGTTGGCGCGCAGCATGCGCCAGGTTCCGTGCACGGGCATGACGTGGCGCGGCCGAATCCCGTTGTACAGGAACAACAATTCCCCGGCGTAGGCGTGCCCCGAAACATGCACGCGCGCTTGGGCATTGGTCACGACGCGAGCACCGATCTTGGCCAGCTCGTCGATGACGCCGTAGACCGCCTCCTCGTTGCCCGGGATCAGCGACGACGCCAGCACCACCAGGTCACCGGCGGTCAGGGTGATGCTGCGGTGCTCGCCGCGCGACATCCGCGACAACGCCGACATCGGTTCGCCCTGCGTGCCGGTGGTGATCAGCACCACCTTCTCTGGCGGCATCATCTCGGCGGCGCCGATGTCGATCACGTCCGAATCGGCCACCCGCAGGAACCCGAGTTCGCGGGCGATGCCCATGTTGCGCACCATGGACCGGCCGACGAACGAGACCCGCCGGCCCAATGCGACTGCGGCGTCGATGATTTGCTGCACGCGGTCGACGTTGGAGGCAAAGCATGCCACGATGACGCGGCCTTCGGCGCCGCGGATCAGCCGGTGCAGCGTCGGGCCCACTTCGCTTTCCGACGGGCCGACGCCCGGGTGCTCGGCATTGGTGGAATCGCACAGGAACAGGTCCACCCCGGCGTCACCGAGCCGGGACATGCCGGGCAGGTCGGTGGGGCGGCCGTCCAGGGGAAGCTGGTCGAGCTTGATGTCACCGGTGTGGAGGACGGTTCCGGCACCGGTGTGTACGGCGATCGCCAGCGCGTCGGGGATGGAGTGGTTGACGGCGAAGTACTGGCATTTGAACACGCCGTGACTGCTCTTCTGGCCCTCGCCCACCTCGACGAACACCGGCTTGAGGCGGTGCTCGCGGCATTTCGCCGCGACCAGCGCCAGCGTGAACTTCGAACCGACGACCGGGATGTCGGGGCGCAGCTTGAGCAGGAAGGGAATGCCGCCGATGTGGTCCTCGTGGGCGTGGGTGAGCACCAGCGCCTCGATGTCGTCGAGCCGGTCTTCGATGTGGCGCAGATCCGGCAGGATCAGATCGACCCCGGGCTCGTCGTGGGTGGGGAACATCACCCCGCAGTCGATGATCAGCAGCCGGCCCAGGTGCTCGAAAACCGTCATGTTGCGGCCGATTTCGCTGATGCCGCCAAGAGCGGTGACCCGCAACCCTCCCGTGGCCAAGGGGCCTGGCGGGGCGAGGTCTACATCCACTTCTCGGAAACTCCTCGGGTCACCGCAGCACTGACGCCGCACGCATATCGGCGGCCAACGCCTCGAGTTGTTCTGGCGTGGCGGGCATTTGGGGCAACCGCGGATCGCCGACGTCGATGCCCTGCAGGCGCAGGCCGGCCTTGGACATGGTCACCCCGCCCAGCCGGGCCATCGCGTCGCACAGCGGGGCGACGGTGGCGTTGATCTTGCGGGCGGTGGCGATGTCCCCGGAGCTGAAGGCGGACAACATCTCCCGCAGCTGCCCCGCGGCCACGTGCGAGATCACGCTGATGAAGCCGGTCGCACCCATGGCCAGCCACGGCAGGTTCAGCGCGTCGTCGCCGGAGTAGTAGGCCAGTCCGGTCTCGGCGATGATCTGGCCCCCGCTGTGCAGGTCGGCCTTCGCGTCCTTGATCCCGACGATGTTCGGGTGGGCGGCCAGCGCGCGGATGGTGTCGGGCTGGATCGGTATCACCGAGCGCGGCGGGATGTCGTAGAGCAGCACCGGCAGGTCGGTCGCGTCGGCGACGGTGGTGAAGTGGGCGATCAACCCGCTCTGCGGCGGCTTGGAGTAGTACGGCGTGACCACCAGCAGCCCGTGGGCGCCCTCGGCCGCGCAGGCCTTGGCCAGCCGGACGCTGTGGGCGGTGTCGTAGGTGCCGGCGCCGGCGATGACGCGGGCCCGGTCGCCGACGGCGTCCAGCACGACGCGCAGCAGCTCTCGCTTCTCGTCGTCGGTGGTGGTCGGGGACTCGCCGGTGGTGCCGGAGATCACCAGGCCGTCGCAGCCCGCGTCGATCAGGTGATTGGCCAGCTGGGCGGCCGCGGCGGTGTCGACGGAGCCGTCGGGCCGAAACGGTGTGACCATCGCGGTCAGCACGGTTCCCAGCCGCGCTGGGGCGTCGAATCCGGCGGTGCTCACGGTGTTCAGGTTACCTGGCCCCAGCAAGGTATTTAGCACCCGCGTAGACGCGCCGTCGCGCGACTTCGCGTCAGGCTTCGGTCGCCAGCGGGCTGGTCGCGACCTCCGTGCCGTCGGCCAGGGTGGAGATCTCGAAGTCGGCGAACACCGCGGGCGCCACACCCGAGAGCTGGCGCAGGCATTCGATGGCCAGCCGGCGGATTTCCACGTCGGCGTGCTCGCTGGCGCGCATCGCGATGAAGTGGCGCCACGCCCGGTAGTTGCCGGTCACCACGATGCGGGTCTCGGTTGCGTTGGGCAGCACGGCGCGGGCGGCCTGGCGGGCCTGCTTGCGACGCAAGACGGCGCTGGGTTGATCGGCGAACTTGGCTTCCAGTTTGGTCAGCAGCTCGGTGTAGGTGGCACGGCTGGCGTCGGCGGCCGCGGCCAGGATCTGCTGCAGTTCCGGGTCGTCCTGCAGTCCCGGGGGCACGACCACGTGCGAGTCCTTCTCGGGGACGTAGCGCTGCGACAGCTGCGAATACGAGAAGTGCCGATGCCGGATCAGCTCGTGGGTGCACGATCGGGAGATGCCGGTGATGTAGAACGACACGCTCGCGTGCTCGAGCACCGAAAAGTGCCCGACGTCGATGATGTGTTTGATGTAGCCGGCGTTGGTCGCGGTCTTGGGGTTGGGCTTCGACCAGCTCTGGTAGCAGGCCCGGCCGGCGAACTCGACCAGCGCCGGACCGCCGTCGGCGTCGGTGTCCCATGGCACGTCCGGGGGCGCCAAGAAGTCGGTCTTGGCGATCAGTTGCACGCGCAGCGGCGCGATCTCGGCCACGGCGCTCACCTTAGCCGGGCGACGATGCGCGCCACGGAGTGGCGCGAGGAGACCCGCACCTTCCCGCAGACCAGCAACGGCAGCAGCGCATCGCGCAAGGCCGACAACCGCGCGCTCTCGGCGCGCCCGGCGTGACACAGCGCACCCAGATCGCTGATCGTCCGCAACGCCGCCGGGCTCAGCAGGCGCACGTCGGGGACCGACACGTCCAGCAGGTCGCCGGGCCGGATCCGCTGATGGCTGCCCGAGGTCCCCGCGGCCCGCCGCTGCAGCCGCAGTGAGACGTCCGGCTGCCGCAGCGCCGACCACAGCGCCGAGGAATCGCAGCCCTGTGGGCGCAGCACGACGAACTCGGTGCTGGCCACCGCCATGTGCGACGGCAGGCTCGGCACGTTCCAGATCCGCGGGATCCTCGGGTTCAGCTTGGCGAACAACACACACGGCTCCGTCAGGAGCAGCTTGGCGCTGCGCACCGCCGCGGCGTCGACCAGGCGGGGTCTCGCGCCGTCGTCGAACGCCGGAAGGCTGAAGTGGGCGAGGCGCTCGTCGAATTCGCTGACGTGGCAGATCACCGTCGACCGGCTCGCCGAACTGGACAGCCGCACCCGACCCGGCGCCGCTTCGGCGAGGGCGATCATCAGGCGTTCGGCCGCCCCGGTCACCCGGTCGTTGGCGGCGATCTTGTCGTCGAGGGCGCCCAGCACCTCCGCGATCCGACGCCGTTCGCCCGCGGCGACCGTCGGCACCGACACGTCGTTCAGGATCCTCTGGTTGAGCAGGGCCTGCCCCGACCCGGATCGGTGGTCGGCCAGCCGGCAGGTGTGCAGGGCGTAGTACCAATACCGGGTCTCTCGGGGGTCCTTGGCGCGGCACACCAGCGCGTTCTCGGTGACCCAGACATCGGAGTCGCAGTAGCGCAGGCTGCCGCAGTACGACCCGACGCGGCCCAGCACGATCACGGGCCCGCTGGCGTTGTGCTCGGCGGCGTAACCGATCGCGCCGTTGGCCCCATAGATGGGGACCCCTCCGCCGGACGCCCGCCGGGGCGCGCTGCTTCCGCTGCGAAAATCGAGGTGATCGCCCAGGACGGTGTTCACCGCAGCCGCTCCACCTGACGGCGCACCGCTTGGTCCGCGCGCGCCGATTCGTCCAGCGCGGCCAGCAGCTCGCCGGTCAATCGCGCGATCTTGTCGGCGGCCGGCTCGCCGTCATCCGGCACGGCCGGCGCATCCACATAGCGCCCGGGGGTCAGCAGGTAGCCCGCCGCCCTGATGTCGTCCACCGGCACGGACCGACAGAATCCCGGAACATCCTCATACGCAAGGCCTTTGGCGAGGGCCGACGCCGCGCCGGACCACCCGTGGTAGGCATCGGCGATCCGGACGATCTCGTCGCGGGTCAGTGCGCGCTCGGCGCGATCCACCAGCTGGCCCATGCCCCGCGCGTCGACGAACAGCACCTGCCCGGATCGGTGCGCCTTGTCCATGGCGAAGAACCACAGGCACACCGGTATCGCGGTGCTGCGGAACAGTTGCGCGGGCAATGCGACCACACACGACACCAAATCCGCCTCGACGATGCGGGCCCGAATGTCGCCCTCCCCCATGGCGTTCGACGACATCGAACCGTTGGCCATCACCACACCGGCCGTGCCGCCGGGCGCCAGCTTGGACAGGATGTGTTGGATCCAGGCGTAATTCGCGTTGGTGGCGGGCGGAACGCCGAAGCGCCAGCGCGGGTCCTCCTCGTCGCGGGCCCAATCCTTGATGTTGAACGGCGGATTGGCCATCACGTAGTCCATCTGCACGCCGGCGTGCAGGTCGGTGACGAACGTGTCGGCGCACCGGGCGCCCAGATCTGAGCCGTCGATGCCGTGCACGGCGAGGTTCAGTTTCGCCATCCGCCAGGTCTGCTCGACGCTTTCCTGGCCGTAGACGGTGACGTTCGCGGGGTCACCGTCGCGTTCGGCGACGAAGTGCTCGGTCTGCACGAACATCCCGCCCGAGCCGCAGCACGGGTCATACACCCGCCCGCCGGTCGGTTCGAGCACCTCGACGAGCAGCCGCACGACGCTGGGCGGGGTGAAGAATTCGCCGCCCCGCCGCCCTTCCGCGCGCGCGAAATTGCCCAGGAAGTACTCGTAGACCTCGCCCATCAGGTCGCCGGCCCGGCTGTCGCGGTCACCGATCCGGGCGCCGTCGAGCACGGTCACCAGCTCACCGAGGCGACGCCGGTCGAGGTTGCCGTACAGCCGGGGCAGCATCCCGGCCAGCGCCGGTGTCGCCGTCATCACGGCGTCCATCGCCTCATCGGCCAGCCGGCCGATGCCTTCGGAGGTTACGTTGTCCGCCAACACTTTCCAGTGTGAGGCGGAGGCATGCTTCAGGAACACCAGCCCCAGGATCACGTCCTTGTACTGGCCGGCCGACAGGGAGCCGCGCAGCTTCTCGGCCGCCTTCCACAGTGTGGCGTTGAGTTCCCTGGACGTCGACGCCGCCATCAGCCGGCCCGCTTGGCCGCCGCGCGCAGCTCACCGGACAGATCACCGTTCCCGGCGACACTGAACCCGCCCAGGCCCAGCCAGGCCGCCATGGACTGCAGTTCACCGGCCAGCGCCGCGGCGACGCGATCCCTGGGCGCATCCGGTTCCCCGAACGCGCCGAGGACCCGCAGTGTGCCGGCGGCGCGGTCGGCCTTGAGGTCGACGCGCGCCACCAGTCGCCCGTCCATGAGCAGCGGCCACACGTAATAGCCGTACTGCCGCTTGGCGGCCGGCGTGTAAATCTCTATGCGGTAATGGAATTCGAACAGGCGCTCGACGCGCGGACGGAAGAAGATCAGCGGGTCGAACGGACACAGCAGCGCGGTGCCGCGGTCGGTGCGGGGCACCGCGCGGCCCGCCCGCAGATAGGCCGGCGCCGACCAGCCGTCGACGTCGACGGGCTCGAGGTCACCGGTGGCCACCAGCGCGGCGATCGCCGGCTTGACCTGGGCGGCCGACAGCCGGAAGTAGTCGCGGATATCGGCCTCGGTGCCCACGCCCAGCGCGGTGGCGGCCCGCAGCGTGAGCTCGCGGATCGCCTCGTCGTCGTCGACCTCGCGGGCCAGCACGCGGGCCGGCAACACCCGCTCCACCAGGTCGTAGTGGCGGGCGAAGCCCACGCGCGTGGCGGTGGTGAGCACCCCGGCGGAGAACAGGGCCTCGGCCACCCATTTGGTGTCGCTGCGGTTGCCCCACCAGCTTCCTTTGGGCCCACGCGGTCCGGCCTCGAGGTGGGCCTCGATCTGTCCGGCGGTGCTCGGTCCGAGCTCGGCGACGGCGGCGACGATCTTATCGGCGAGTTGCGGGTTGGCCTTGACGATGTGGGTGCCCCAGCGGCCGTGGGAATACTGGCGCATCCGCCAGCGCAACAGCGGCCAGTCCTCGACGGCCATCAGCGCGGCCTCGTGGACCCAGTATTCGGCCAGCAGCCGTGCGGACCGCGGACCCCAGGCGGCGCGGTCGAGCACGTCGCGGTCGTAGGGGCCGAGCCGGCTGAACACCGGGGCGTAATGCGCCCGCACCGCTACCGAGACCGAATCCAGTTGCAGCACTTGGATTCTGGAGATCAGCCGCTTCAGGTGTGCCCGGGTGATCTCACCGCCGGGCCGGGGCTCGGTAAAACCTTGGGCTGCAACGGCTATCCGGCGGGCTTGGTCGGCCGATAGCCTGCGGGTTGGCACGGCGCAGAGAATACCTCTTGGGTGCGACAACCCCGGCAGGCCACGCCAGCGCGACTCAGCCCGCGCGGACCTTGCGGTCCAGCGGTTTCAGCACGGCCTCGTCGCCCGAGTCGTTTTGTTCGGCGTAGGCCGCCTCGAGGGCCTTCGGCACCTCGTCGAGGTCGTGGTAGACGCCCATCAGCTGCTCGAGGATCTTGATGCGCCGCGCCGTCGCCTCGTCCACCGCGCGCTGCGCCTTCTCCCGGTAATGGTCGGCGCCCTTCTTCGCGTCGCCGAGCAGCTGCTCGCACTCGCGTTCGGCCTCCTGGCGCGCCTTCTTGATCGCCGATTCGGTCTCGGCGCGCATCTCGGCCAGTTCCGCGTCGAGCCGCTCCTTGGTCTCCGCGTACTCGGCTTCCAGGGCTTTTTGCTGCGCGGCCATGTCGGCCAGCACCTCGTCGCGCTTTCGTTCCGCGGCTTCGGCCTCGGCCTCGGCCGCCGCGATCACCGCATCCGCTTCGGCGCGCGCCTCGGCCTGCATCTCGGCCACCTCGTCGACCGCGCGGCTCAGCATTTTCGCCATCCGCTGCTGCACCGCGTGGGGCGAGGGCGAGGTATCCGTGAGCACGGCCACCTCTTTGCGCAGCGCGGCCGTCTGATCGGCGGATTCCTGCAGCCGGGCCCGGAGGCTCTCGACGTCGTCAAGCAGCAGTTGCTGCTTGGTGGTCAACATCTCGATGTGGGCATCAACCGCGGCGGTGTCGTAGCCCATGAATTTTCGAGAGAACGTCTTCACGGGTTCGGTTATCACTGCCAATTCCCCCTTCTCTCTTCGAACGCCTGGTTGACCCTGTGCGACCGACCCCCGCGTCCGAGTATGTCAGGTCAGCCCGGGTGCGCGGCGGGCCGCCGGTAGCTGTGGAAGCGATACCGCAGCCCCGAGCGGCTGGCCTGCCACTCCCCCGTCTCACCGACCCAGGTGTCGTCCAGCGTCGGCGCCAGGGCGTCGTCGTCGTCGCGGCGCAAATCGATTTCGATCTCGGTGACCTCGCAGCGGGTGGCGTGCGGCAGCGCCAGCAAATAGATCTGCTCGCCGCCGATGACCCAGGTCCGCGGCTCGCCCTCGGCTTGGGCCAGCGCCGCCTCCAGGGATCCGACCACCTGCGCCCCGTCGGCGACGAAGCCGGTGTCGCGGGATAGCACGACGTTGCGGCGCCCGGGCAGGGGGCGCACCCTCGCCGGTAACGACTCCCACGTCCGCCGGCCCATGATCACCGGGTGACCCATCGTCACCTCTTTGAACCGCAACAGATCTTCCGGCACGTTCCAGGGGATGTCACCACCGCGCCCGATCACGCCGGAGCTCGACTGAGCCCACACCAGGCCCACCTCGGTCATGCGGCGGTCATACGGCGACGGGGGCTTTGATCGCCGGGTGCGGGTCGTAGTTCTGCACGACGACGTCCTCGTAGACGTAGTCGAAGATCGAGTCCCGTTGCGCCAGAACGAGTTCCGGGTAGGGCCGGGGATCGCGGCTCAGCTGCAGGCGCACCTGTTCGACATGGTTGTCGTAGATGTGGCAGTCCCCACCCGTCCACACGAACTCGCCGACGGCCAGGCCGGCCTGGGCGGCCATCATGTGCGTCAGCAGCGCGTAGCTGGCGATGTTGAACGGCACGCCCAAGAACAGGTCGGCGCTGCGCTGGTAGAGCTGGCAGCTCAGCCGCCCGTCGGCCACGTAGAACTGGAAGAACGCGTGACACGGCGGCAGCGCCATCTGCGGGATCTGGCCGACGTTCCACGCCGACACGATGATGCGCCGCGAGTCGGGGTCGGTGCGCAGCAGCTCCAGGGCGGCGCTGATCTGGTCGATGTGCTCGCCCGAAGGCGTCGGCCAGGATCGCCACTGCACGCCGTAGATCGGCCCGAGATCGCCTGTGTCGCTTGCCCATTCGTCCCAGATGGTGACCCCGTGCTGGTGCAGCCAGCCGACGTTGGAGTCGCCGCGCAAAAACCACAGCAGCTCGTAGATCACCGATTTCAGGTGCACCTTTTTGGTGGTGAGCAGCGGGAAGCCGGCCGAGAGGTCATAGCGCAGCTGCTGACCGAACAGGCTGCGGGTCCCGGTGCCGGTGCGGTCGGATTTGGCCGTTCCCTGCTCGAGCACCCGGCGAAGCAGGTCCTCGTAGGGAGTCGGGATCGGCACGCCGTCAGAATACGTCTAGGCCCGCGGAGTAAAACGGGTGCCATGCCGAACATCATCGACGTCGTCACCACACCCGATGGCACCTGCACGGTGCACCTGTTCACCCCCGACGGCCCCGAATCGCAAGTCCCCTGGCCCGGGGTGGTCATGTATCCCGACGCCGGCGGCGTGCGTGACACCTTCGAGCAGATGGCCGCCAAGCTGGCCGGGTTCGGTTACGCCGTGCTGCTGCCGGATGTCTACTATCGCACCCCGGACTGGGCGCCGTTCGACATGGCGACGGTCTTCACCGACAAGAAGGAACGCGGGCGCCTGTTCTCGATGATCGGCAGCGTCACCCCGGACCGGATGGCCGCCGACGCGACCGCGTTCTTCGACTACCTGGCGGCCCGCCCCGAGGTGCTCGGCGAGCGGTTCGGGGTGTGCGGCTACTGCATGGGCGGCCGGACGTCGCTCATGGTGGCCGGCCGGGTGCCCGACCGGGTGGCCGCCGCGGCGTCCTTCCACGGCGGCGGCCTGGTGACCGACACCGAGGACAGCCCACACCTGCTCGCCGACCGGATGACCGCCACGGTGTACGTGGGCGGCGCCCAGAACGACGCGTCGTTCACCGCCGATCACGCCGAGCAACTCGACAAGGCGCTGACGGCGGCCGGCGTCGAGCACACGATCGAGTGGTATTCGGCCGGCCACGGATTCGCGGTCCCGGACAACGGGCCCTATGACGCCGCCGCAGCCGAGCGGCATTGGGACGCGATGACGCAGGTGTTCGCCTCGGCGCTACCGCGTTAGCGCCGCCCGCAGCACGGTCGCGGCCACGGCCGCCCCGTCCGTGCGGATCGTCGCCGCCACGGAGCGCGCCCGCTCGCGGGTCCGCTCGGTCAGCACCGCCTTGAGCGCGGCCGACAGCGACTCGGTGGTCGGGGCCGGACCGTCGTGGGCGGCGCCGATGGCCAGGTCGCGCACCCGGCCCGCCCAGTAGGGCTGATCGGCCCCCTGCGGCACCACCACCTGCGGCGCGCCGGCCCGGGCGGCCGTCGTGGTGGTTCCCGCCCCGCCGTGGTGTACAACGGCGGCGACCCGGGTGAACAGCGCCTGGTGGTTGACGTCGCCGACGCCCAGGCAATCGGCCCCGTCGTCGATCGGGGTCAGCTCCGCCCAGCCGCGGGACACCAGGACGCGGTGGCCCTGCGCGCGGATCGCGTCGATGGCGACCCCGGCGACGTCGTGGGAGGCGCGCATGGGCATGCTGCCGAAGCCCACATAGACCGGCGGCGTTCCCGCGTCCAGGAATGCCACCAGTTCGGCCGGCAGGGGCCGTTCGTCGGGCAGCAGCCACGCGCCGGTCTGGACCACGTCGAGGTCGCTGGGCTGGCGCCAGGGGTCCAGGATCGGGTCCGTCGCCAGCCAGGGCGATTCGGTCAGCGCGTAGTCGCGCAGGTTGTCCAGCGGCGCCAGCCCGATGGCGGTCCGGTGAGCGTTGAGCGTCGCGCCGAACAGCTCCTGCATGTGCCGGCCATCCAGTTGCCACAGCACCCGGTTGTCGACCATGCCCGGGGGGAAGGGCCCGTTCGCGTAGGCGGGCGGCGGGTGGTGCGGCGACGGCAGGATGGTGGGCTGGTAGGTGACATAGACGTAGTGGATGCCCAGCCGTTCGGCCACCGAGCGGGCGGCGGCCGCAGCCGGCGGGAAACCGGCCACCACCAGCGCGTCGCACCCTTCGGCCGCGGCGGCCACGGTGTCGAACTGCACGGCGATCAGCGCATCCAGGTGCCGGCGGAGGTCCTCCTCCGACGGCAGCGCCCCGGTCTTCATCGCCCGCAGCGATTCGCCGAAGGGCAGCAGCGGCACGTCCACCCGGGCCAGCAGCTCGACGAATTCCGCGTCCGGCGGCGCGCTCACCCCCGCGTCCACGCCGAGCGTCCGCAGCTGCAGCGCGAGCGCGGCAAGCGGCTCGACGCCTCCGCGCGAGTCGTACGCCGACAGCAACACCCGCATCGCACCGCTCCCACTTCCACCCGGGTGGTCGCAAAACTCTATCCTCGGCGCGCCGTCCGGCCGCGCAACGAGGGGCCGTTTGCCGTCATTGGCGGGCCCGCAGGTAAGAATCACCGCGAGCCCAGGCACGGCGCGCGCCCGCGCCGCGGGTGGCAACGTCAGAACGCCGGCAGGTCCACCAATTCGGCCAGGCGGGCGCGGTGACGGTATGCGGTGCCGAATGCCAACTGGTCGCTCTTGGCGCGCTTGAGGTACAGGTGTGCGGGATATTCCCAGGTCATGCCGATCCCGCCGTGCAGCTGGATGCACTCCTCGGCGGCATGCACGGCGACGTCGCTGCAGTAGGCCTGGGCGATGGCCGCCGCGGCGTCCGCGTCCTCGCCGTCCCGGACGCAGGTGTCGGCGGCGTAGCGGGCCACTGCCGTCGCCGCGCCGATTTCGAACCACAGGTCCGCCAACCGGTGCTTGATCGCCTGGTAGGAGCCGATCGTGCGGCCGAACTGCCGGCGTTGCCGGCCGTATTCCAGCGTGGTCTCGAAGCACCACTGGGCGACCCCGAGTTGCTCGGACGCCAGCAGCGCAGCCCCGGTCCGGATGGCTTCGATGACGGGCTCGTCGCCCGCGCCGGCGCGCGACGACGGTGTCTCCGAAAAGGACACGGCGGCAAGGGGTCTGGTCATATCCAGCGCGAGCAGCGGGGAAACCCGCAGCCCCGCCGCGCCGCGGGCGACGGTGTGCAGCTCGAGCCCGGCGGGCGCGGCGACCGGGACCACCAGCACGTCGGCGGCGTCGGCGCCGGTCACGCCGGTAACCGATCCGCTCAGGCCGCCCGAGTCGCCGCTGACCAGCGGGACCGGGTCGCCCGGCGCGCTCGACAGCGGCACCACCAGCGCCGCCGTCAGCTCGCCCTGCGCCAGCGCCGACACCGTCTCGGTGTCACCGGCCCGCAGCAGCGCGATGGTGGCGAGCACCGCGCTGGACAAAAACGGCACCGGCGCGACGGCCCGGCCGATCTCCTCCATGACCACCGCGGCCTCGCGGGCGCTCGCGCCGGCGCCGCCCAGCGACTCCGGAACCAGCAGGCCGGCAACGCCCAGCTCGGTGGCCAGCGTGCGCCACACGCCCGAAAAGTTTTGCGGTTCGGCGTTATACAGGCTTGCCACGCCTTCGGGTGGACACCGCTCGGCGAACAGCTGGCGCACGCCGGCCCGCAACGCCTCCTCGGTGTCGGAGTACAGCAGGTCGGTGGTGTGCGCGCTCATCGGGGCAGGTCCTTCCAGGCGACGTCCTTGTCGACGCGGTGTTCGCCCGGCAGGCCCAGGATCCGCTCGGAGATGGTGTTGCGCAGGACTTCTGAGGTGCCGCCCTCGATCGAGTTGCCGCGCGCCCGCAGGTAGCGGTATCCGGGCCCGCGGCCGGTCAGGTCGACCGTCTCGGGCCTGCGCATGGTCCAGTCGTCGTAGTAGAGGCCGGATTCGCCGTGCAGCTCGATCTCGAAGCCCGAAATCGCTTGCGCCAGCTTGGCGAACGCCACCTTCATGCCGGCGCCCTCCGGGCCCGGCTGACCGGTGGCGGCCTGCTGCCGCAGCCGCTCGCCGGCGAGCCGAAGGACCTCCGCCTCCACCCACAACCGCATCAGTTGATCGTGCATGGCGGGGTTGCGCAGCGCCGGCTCGTCGCGCCACGCGGCGGTGACCTTGCCGATGTGGCCGCCCTCCCGCGGCGCCCCGGCACGGGAACCGATCGCCACCCGCTCGTTGTTCAGGGTGGTGGTCGCGACCCGCCAGCCGCCGCCCTCCGGGCCCAGCCGATTCGCGTCGGGCACCCGGACGTCGGTGAGGAACACCTCGTTGAACTCGGCCTCGCCGGTGATCTGGCGCAACGGCCGGATCTCGACGCCGGGCTGCGTCATGTCGCAGAGAAAGTAGGTCAGGCCGGCGTGTTTGGGCACGGCCGGATCGGTGCGGGCCACCAGGATCGCCATCTGCGCGTGTTGCGCCTGCGACGTCCACACCTTCTGGCCGTTGACAATCCAGTCTTGAGGGTTATCCGCGTCCCGCACCGCGCGGGTCGACACCCCGGCAAGGTCGGATCCCGCGCCCGGCTCGCTGAACAGTTGGCAGTAGATCTGCTCGCCGGTGAACAAGGGGCGCAGAAACTTTCGTTTCTGGTCGTCGGTGCCGAACGCGGCGATGGTCGGCGCGGCCATGCCCATCCCGATGTAGTTCTTCGGCGTGCCGCCCACCGGCGCACCGGCGGCGGCCAGCCGGGCATCGACGCGCTCCTGGGCGGTGCGCGGCAGATCCAACCCGCCGAAGCCGCGCGGCAGGTGCACCCAGGCCAGCCCCGCATCGTATTGTGCGCCAAGGAAATCCCGCGGGTCGCTGGTCGCCGGATCGTGCTCGTCGAGCAGTGCCTGAACCCGTGCGTCCAGGTCGGTCGTATCGACGGCGGTCATTGACCGCCGCCCGGCGCGGACTGGAAGCCCTGCGCGGCGCCGAGCAGCAGGCCGCCGTCGATCACCATGGTCTCGCCGGTGATCCAGCTGGCCGCGTCGGACACCAGGAAGGCGACCGCCCCGGCCACGTCGACGGGTTCACCGATGCGCCCCAGCGCGATCGACGAGGCCAGCGGGTCCTCGTGGTCCTTCCACAGCGCCTCGGCGAGCCGGGTGCGCACCACCCCGGGCGCGATGGCGTTGACCCTGACGCGCGGCGAAAGTTCCAGCGCCAGTTGCTTGGTCACATGGATCAGCGCGGCTTTGGTGGCGTTGTACATGCCCATCGCCGGCGATTGATGCAGACCGCCGATGGAGGCGGTGTTGACGATCGCCCCGCCGTGCTCGCCCATCCACGCCTTGACCACGAGCGAAGTCCACAACAGCGGGGCCCACAGGTTGACGTCGAAGATCTTGGTGAAACGGGCGTGATCCTGGTCGATCAGCGGACCGTAGGCCGGGTTGGTTCCGGCGTTGTTGACCAGGATGTCGACGCTGCCGAAGCGCTCCAGCGTGAGCTCCACGCAGCGCCGCGCGGCGTCCTCGTCGACCGCGTGCGCGCCGACGCCGAGGGCCTGCTGGCCCACCTGGGCGGCGGCCTCCTCGGCGGCCTCCTGCTTGCGCGCGGTGAGTACCACATTGGCCCCCGCGGCCGCCAGCTGCAGGGCGATCGAAAGCCCGATTCCACGCGACGCGCCGGTGATGATCGCGGTGCGGCCGGTCAGATCTTGCGAGGTCATGTGGTCAGGCCTTCCGTCGCGGTGACGCCGCCGTGCGGCAGCGGGAACTTCGTGCTGTCGAATTTTATTCGCGATGTTTTGGACACGTGTTGAGGTGGTATGCCAGCCGCATGTTATCGAAATTGACACTCATGAAACCGCTGGTTGTTGCCGGGGCTGTTGCTGCGGCTATCGCCGCCGCCCCCGTGGCCGCGGCTGACGTGTACGTCACCGGATTAGCCGCCAACTCCCCCGCCCCGACCCACGTCACCTTCAAGGACGACCCGGGCGGCGGCGGCTGCGACGCCAACGGAAACTGCGGCTCGGGCGGCCAGTTCAACGGTCCGGGCGGCGGACCTGGTGGCCAGGGCTGCGTCCCGGGCGTCGGCTGCGGCTCCGGCGGGCAGAACGCGGGACCCGGTGGCATTCCGGGCGGGCAGGGATGTCTGCCCGGCGTCGGCTGCGGCTCCGGCCACGCCTGATCGCTCTACCCCTCAGCCTCCCGAGAGCCTGGTGATCCAGGCCCGGGAGGCTGCTGGGTCTATGACGTCGTCCAACTCGAACGTGGTGGCCGCCCGCAGCGCCTTGCCGTGCTCGTAGGCCGCGGCCACCAGGCGGTCGAACAGGTGTTGGCGCTCGGCCGGATCGTCGACCGCCGCCAACTCCTTGCTGAATCCCAGGCGGACGGCGCCTTCCAGACCCATGCCGCCGATCTCGCCGGTCGGCCAGGCGATGGTGAACTGCGGCGCCCGGAATGAACCCCCGGCCATCGCCATCGCGCCGAGTCCATAAGCCTTGCGCAGGATGATCATTCCCAGCGGTACCGTCAGCCGCGCACCCAGGACGAACATCCGGCCGAAGCGGCGGACGGCCGCGTCCTTCTCCGCGTCGGGCCCCACCATGAAGCCCGGTGTGTCGCACAGCGAGATCACCGGCAACCCGAACGATTCGCACAAGGCCAGGAAGTCGCCGGCCTTGTCGGCCGCCTCGGCGTCGATCGCGCCGCCCAGGTGGTGGGTGCTGTTGGCGATCAGCCCGTACGGCACTCCCTCCACGCGAACCAGGGCGGTGACAATCCCCACGCCGTAATCTGCCCGCAGCTCGAGCACCGAGCCAATGTCGACGATCGACTCGATCGCCCGGTGCACATCGTACGCGCGTAACCGGTTCTGCGGCACCACATGCCGGGCCAGCCGCGGATCCGGCGCCGACCAGTCGCTGTGCGCGCCCTGGAAGTACGAGAGGTATTGCTTGGCCAGCGCGACCGCATGGGCTTCGTCGCGGGCCACCAAGCTGACCACGCCGTTGCGGCGCTGCACGCCGATCGGCCCGATCGCCTCCGGCGGATACACGCCCAGTCCGCCGCCCTCAATCATCGCCGGACCGCCCATCCCGATGTTGGCGTCCGGCGTCGCGATGATCACGTCGCACACCCCCGCCAGCGCCGCGTTGCCGGCGAAGCAACGGCCCGAGACGATCGACACCAGCGGCACCTCGCCGCTCAACGCCGCGAGCATCCGGAAGGTCGGCACGTCCAGGCCGGCGGCGCCGCCGACGTCGGTGTCGCCCGGCCGGCCGCCGCCGCCCTCGGCGAATAGCACGACGGGCAAGCGCTTTCGCGCGGCGAGATCGAACACGCGGTCGGTTTTGGCGTGGTTGCGCATGCCCTGCGTGCCGGCCAGCACCGTGTAGTCGTAGGACACCACGACGGCCTGCGCCGCGTCCCGCCCGAACCGGTCCGCGCCGATGGTGGCCAGCCCGGCGACCAGGCCGTCGGCCGGGGTGTTGACGATCAAGTCGGATTCCGAGCGCCGGCTGCGCTGAGCCGCGATCGCCAGCGCACCGTATTCGACGAAGCTGTCGGGATCGACCAGATCGGCGATGTTCTCCCGGGCGGTGCGGCGTCCCCGCTGGTGCCGTTTGGCGACGGCGGCCTCGCGGCCCTCGTCGAGGGTCAAGGCATGCCGGCGCACGACCTCGTCGAGATCGGCTCGCGGGCGATCGAGATCCGTTGTTGCCGAGACGGATTCGCCGTCACCAGCGGCCGCGGTGCGGGTGAAGACCAACAGCGGATCTCCGGTCCCGACCACCTGGCCGGGTGTCACCAGGATCCGGACGGTCCGCAGCGCGTCCGGCGCGACGAGCACGTGCTGCATCTTCATCGCTTCCAGGACAACCAACTGGCTGCCCGCCGCGTATTCGGCGTCCTCGGACGCTACCTCGATGACGGTGCCGGCCAACTGGGCGCGCAGCGCATCCTCGCCGGGATACAGTTCGATCGTCGCCGCCCGGGGTTCTTGCTGGCGTGACAGCGCGGCCTGGGCCAGCTCGGGAAGCTTCTCATCGAGGAAACCGGTGCTCACCCAACCGGATTCGATCCGGTCGTCGGTCAGCAGCTCGCGCAGGAAGGCGACATTCGTGTGAACGCCCTCGATGCTGAATTCGGCCAGGGCGGTGCGGGCCTTGCGCACCGCGGCCCGCCATGATGACCCGTGCCCGGCGGATGACGCGTGCACAAAGACGATGAGTTTGGCCAACAGCGAGTCGTACTGCGGGCTTATCGCCAATCCCGCCCGGCCATAGGTGTCGACGCGCACGCCGGGACCACTGGGCGGGGAGAACACGGTGAGGGTGCCCGCCGAGGGCGCGACGGAGAAGTCGGGCCCGAACGTCTCCATGTTCACCCTGAGCTGGATGGCGATGCCGCGGCGGGCGGCCGGCTCGCCGATGACTTCCAGTCCGTCGGAGGCGATTCCGGAGGGCAACCCCAGCTGGTAGAACGACGCACCCCCGGCGATGGCGAGTTGCAGGGCGACCAGGTCGAGCCCGGTGGTTTCCTCGGTGACGGTGTGCTCGACCTGGATTCGCGGGTTGACCTCCAGAAAGACGAAGTCGTCGCCGGTGACCAGGAATTCGACGGTGGCCAGCCCGCGCAGCGCCACGCGGGCGCACAACCGCACCGCCGCCCGGTGCAGGGCGCGGCGCAGGTCATCCGAAAGGCCTTGGGCGGGGGCGATTTCGACCAGCTTCTGGTAGCGCCGCTGGATGCTGCAGTCGCGGTCGCCGACCGCGTGTGCGTGCGTCTGGTGTCCGGCCGGTGCGGCGACCACCTGCACCTCGATGTGGCGGGCGTCGGCGAGCAGCGCCTCGGCGAACAACGCGGAATCACCGAATCCCAGTTGGGCTTCGGCGGCGCAGCGCTGGTAGGCATCGTCGATCTGATCGGCGCTGTGCACCTTGCGCATTCCACGGCCCCCGCCGCCGGCGAGGGCCTTGATCATGATGCCGCCGCCGTGGGCGGCGAAGAACGCCTTGATGTCCTCGACGCCGCTCGGGCCGTCGGTCGCGGGCAGCACCGGCACCCCGGCGGCAATCGCCGCGCCGCGGGCGGCGGTCTTGTTGCCGAGGACTTCGAGCACCCGGGTATCGGGACCGACAAACGTGTAGCCACCGGCCGCGCAGGCGTTGGCGAATTCGGCGTTCTCGCTGAGGAATCCGTAGCCGGGGTGAATCAGTTCCGCGCCGGCGCTCTTCGCCGCCGCCAGCATGGCGGGCTGGTCCAGATAAGCCCGCGGGCCGGTGCCGGGCAGGCCGATCGCCTCGTCGGCGGCGTGCACGTGCGGGCTCTCGGCGTCGTCTTCGGCATACACCGCGATGGTGCGCATGCCCAATTCGGTTGCGGTGCGTATGATTCGCAGTGCGATCTCGCCGCGGTTGGCGACCAGCAGGCTCGCGTTCATCGCAGCGGCTCGCCCCACTGGACCTGTTCGCGGAGCCTGGCCTTGAGCAGCTTGCCGCCTGCGTTGCGGGGCAGCGCGGTGTCCACCACCGTAACGTATTGCGGCACTTTGTAGTCGGCCAGCTGGCCGCGGCAGTGGTCGAGCACCGCCGGCACGTCGATCTCGTCGCCGCCGCCGAACAGCACCGCTCCCACCTTCTCCCCCATGACCTCGTCGGCAACCCCGAGCACGCAGGCGTCCGCGACATGGGGCGCGGCCAGCAGCACGGCCTCCACCTCGACGCTGGAGACGTTCTCGCCGCCGCGGTTGATGATGTCCTTGAGCCGGTCGACGATGTGCACCCGGCCCGCCTCGTCGACGCGCACCACGTCGCCGGTGTGCAGCCAACCGTCCGCGAAGGTGGTGGCGGTGGCCTCGGGCCGGTTCCAGTAGCCGTTGGTCACGTTGGCGCCGCGCGCCACCAGCTCGCCCACGGCGGGGTCGTCGCCGAACGGGATCACCCCGAGGTCCACCGACGGCACCGCGTACCCGACGGAGTCGGCGTGCTCGACGGCCTCGGCGTCGGGCAGCACGGTCATCAGCGACGCCGTCTCCGTCATGCCGTAGCCGTTGAACACCGTGGCGTGGCCGAACGCGTTCTTCACCGACCGCACCAGCGACGGGGCGATCGGCGCGCCACCGTAGCCCACCCACCGCACGCCCGACGTATCCAGCGCGGAAAAATCCTTGTGGCGCAACAACAGCGAGTAGATCGCCGGGACGGTGACCATGACCGAGATGCGCTCGGCGGTCAGCGTGGCGAGCAGCGTGTCCAGGTTGAGCGCGGGCATGATCACCGACGCTCCGCCGAGCCGGGCCGCGGCCAGAAGCTGGGTGTTGCAACCGGTCACGTGAAACAGCGGCACCGAGATCAGCGTGCGCATCGCGTCGCCGAGGTTCCGCGGCTGTTGCAGACAGCGGATCCCGTTCTCGGTGTTGGTCAAGAACGCCTCGTGCGTGGTCGGCACCCCCTTGGGATGGCCGGTGGTCCCCGAGGTGTAGAACAGCGCGGCGGTGTCGGCGCGGCCCAGTCGCTCGGTGACGTACGGCCGACCGTCGGGCAGCGGCGCGTCGGGCGCCAGATCCACCCGCGCCCCGGAGTCGGACAAAACGAACTCGACCTCCGGGCGCGCCGAGCGCGTATTGACCGCCACCGCAACGCCACCGGCCATCGCGGTGCCCCAGAACGCCAGCGCCCAGTCGATGCCGGCGGGGTAACGCAGCGCGACGCGGTCGCCGGGCTGCAGACCGCCGGCGCGCAGCCCGCCGGCGACGCGCGCCGCGCGGTCCCACAGCTGCCGGTACGTCAGGCGGTCGCCGCCCAGCTCGACCAGGGCTTCGGCGTCCGGGCTGGCGTCGACGTGCTCGGCGAGCATGTCGAGCAGGGTGGCCGGGAGCCCCTCGTAGCGCGGTATGCCGTCGGGGCCGCGGGACACCCCGGCCATCGGGAACGGGTTGGGGCCACGTGGAATTTCAATCACTGGAGGCATGCCCGGTCCTTACTATCCTGCTGCCCTATCGTGATAGCGGTGACGATCCAGGATTCCGCCATCATGCCCGAGGCGTTCTTCACTGTAGACGGCGACTCCTATGTTCCGGGGCCGATGACCCAGGGCCCGTGGGGTGCGGCGATGGGCGGCCAGATCGTCGGCGGGCTGTTGGGTTGGGGCATAGAGCAATCCGGCATCGACCCCGACTTCCAGCCCGCCCGGCTGACCGTCGACCTGATACGGCCGGCGCTGCTGCTGCCGGTACAGATCCGGACCTCGGTCCAGCGGGAAGGCCGGCGAATCAGGCTGGTCGACGCCGCCCTCATGCAGCGCGACGCGACCGTCGCGCGCGCCAGCGCGTTGTTCCTGCGCCGCGGTGAGCATCCCGAAGGCCAGGTGTGGTCGTTTCCGGTCGAGATGCCGCCGCTGCCCAGGGCCCACGACGGCTTTCCGACCGACATGCCGTTCCACATCTGGGGATACGGGGCGACGTTGGAGGGCAGCCCCGGTATCGCCGCCGGCGAGTGGGAGCAGTCCCATGCCCAGAAGTTCGCGTGGGCGCGGGTGTTTCGGCCAATGGTGCATGGCCACGCCCTGACGCCGTTCACCCGCCTGGCGTTCGTCGGTGACATCACCAGCTCGCTCACGCATTGGGGCACAGGCGGATTGCGTTACATCAACGCCGACTACACCGTCACCGCCAGCCGGCTGCCCGACGGTGAATTCGTCGGGCTGGCCGCACAGAGCCACTACGGTACGGCCGGGGTCGCCACCGGCACCGCAACGCTGTTCGACCAACACGGCCCGATCGGCACCAGCTCCGCCCTGGCGGTGGCCCAGCCCGCCGGCGCGTTCAAGCCGACCCACGCCTAGTCGATCATCGTTGCTGTGTGCGCCACTCCATTTGCTGGGAGGCGACTCTGCAAACCTCGGACAGCGCCCGGTATTGGGCTATGCTGCTCTGCACGACCCGCCAAATGGATGCTGCACAGTCCCGCAGCGGGACCGTCACTCCGGTGGGTGGACATTTCCCTTGGAGGGGAACCGCCATGCGCATGGGCTCGGACTCGCGATCCCCTTGCGGCGCCATCCGGCGCACGGCGCTCAGCACGGAGCGCCCCGGGCCGTGACGACGCCGGTACTGGATCTCGACGGCCGGGTGGCCGGCCGACGGCAGGAGCTCGGCGAACTCCGGAACGCGGTGGCGACGGCCGAACGGGTCAGCGGAGGGTGCGTCCTGCTCAGCGGGGTCCCCGGGGTGGGCAAGTCGACGCTCATCCAGGCGTTCGGCGTCGAGATCTCCCGCCGCGACTGCGTATTCGCCTACGGAAGGTGCCGCGACGGCGGCCCGGCTCCGTATTCGGCGCTGGCCGACGCGCTGAGCTCGGTCGTGCGCACCATGGAGGCCACCGGCCCGGCCGAGCGTGACCGTTGGCGAGCCGACCTCGTCAGCGAGATGTCGGGGTTTGCGGGTGTCCTCTCGCCACTCGTGCCTGAATTGGCGCCGGTGCTGGGTGAGCCCTCGACCGACACCGATCTCGACGCGGCGGACGCTCGCCGCCGGTTGCACCGCGCAGCCATCCTGCTGGTCTCGACCACGGCGTCCTACCGGCCGGTGGTGCTGGCGATCGACGACCTGCAGTGGGCGGACCGCGACACGTTGCTGCTGTTGTCCGAACTGCTGACGGTGTCGCTGCGCAACGTCCTGGTGGTCGGCGGGCACCGCGCGGGCGAGTTCGACCCGGACGCCGGGGGCATCAAATCGGACAACCTCACCACCATCGAACTGCAACCGCTGGCCACCGAGGACGTCGAGGAGCTGCTGGCCGACGTGTGCGGCCGGAGCGTGGAGCTGGCCGATGTGGCCGCCGAGTTCCACCATCGGACCGGCGGCAATCCGCTGCAGGTCCGTCAGCTGCTCTACCGCGCGCAACGCGAGGGCGCGCTGACCCCGGTCGGCCCCGGCGGCAACCCGAGCTGGGACCTGCGCGTGCTTACCTCGATCGAGGTTTCCGCCACGGCCGCCGAGTTTCTCGGCCGCTACCTCGACCAACTTCGCCCGATCGACCGCGAGGTGTTGGGTTCGCTGTCGTGCTTCGGCGGCGAGTTCGACCTGGACGACGCCACCGCGGCGGCCGCGCAGCCGCCCGAGGTGGTGGCCCAGGCGCTGTGGTCGTGCCTCGAACTCCGTCTGCTGGAGGCCGTGGACAGCGGCGGCCGGCGGATCGCCAACGCGATCAGCCGCGACGCCCGGTACCGCTTCAGCCATGACCGGGTGACCGAGGCGGCGCGGGTGGCCCTGTCCGACGACGAGATCCGCGCGACACACCTGCGGATCGGTCGGTGGCTGGTCGAGCGGGAGGACGACCGGTTGTTCGAGGCCGCGCGCCATCTCGGCATCGGCGGGCGTGGGCTCGCCGACGACGCCGAGCGCGTTTGTTTCGTCGAGGTGTTGCGGCGGGCGGCACAGAAGGCGAGGGCCCAGGCTTCATTCCCGTTGGCGCTCAACTACTGCCGGGACGCACTGACGCTGCTCGGCGGGCAGCGTTGGACCGCACACTTCGATCTGACCCGGCAGCTGCAGCTCGACGCCGCCGACGCCGCGTTGCTGGTGGGTGACGTGCCCGCGCTGAATGCGCTACTCGACGAGGCCGAGGAGATCCTGCGCGACCCGCCGGACCGCGCGCGCATCGCTTACCTGCGGCTCAAAGGGCGCGTCGCGCAGAACCGTCTGCAGGAGGCGCTCGAGATCGGGCTGCAAGCGCTCGCCGAGTTCGGCGAACGGGTGCCGACCGACGCGGGCACGCCGCGCATGGCCAACGCGGTCGTCCGGATGAGGTTGACAATGCGCGGGTGGAGCAATGAACGGCTGCTTCAGCTGCCGCACTGCGATGACCAACGGGTCATCGCACTGCACCGGATTCTTGCCGAGCTATGCAACATGGCGGTCCGGGTCCGGCCCAACCTTCTGCCCTTGCTCGTGCGAAAGCAGCTCGATCTCACGCTGGCCCACGGCCACACGCCGTCTTCGCCGCTGGTCATTGCCGGTTACGGGATCGTCCGGGTGCTGCTCGGTGACCACGCGGGCGGCCAGCGCTTCGGCGAGGTAGCCATGCTGCTCGCCCAGCGGCCGGAATTCCGCGAGGCCCGGCCGCAGACGGTGTTCATGCACCTGGACTACATCCACCATTGGCGCCACCCCCTCCGCGAGGGCTTAGCCGAGCTTCGCGACGCCGTCGAGGAGGCGCTCGACCAAGGCGACCAGGAAAACGCCGGGCTTCTGGTCGCGGTCCTGCTCTCCCAGTCATTCTGGGCCGGTCGTCCCCTCCCTGAGATCGACGCCCTCGCCAGCTCCCTGATCCCACACATCCGTTCCCAGCCGGTTGCCGGCGCGCTTTGCCAGGCCGTGCAGCAGCTTTGCCTCAATCTGATGGGCCGCGGCGCCGATCCCTTCCTCCTCGCCGGCGAGAGCGGCTACGACGAGCGGGAAGTGCTGCCGGCGGCCCGCAGCGAGGGCGACGAGGTAGCCCTGGGTGCGGCCGCGACCATGAAGCAGGGCCTGCACTTCTGGTGTGGCGACTATGAGGGCACAGTCGCCGCGACGCCGGAGGCAATCGAGCACATCGGTGGGATGGCCGGCACTGCGATCTCAGAACTCATCTACCTGGTGGGCGCGCTAAGCATGATTCGACAGGCGCCGCGGGACCGCTCGACGGCCCACTTCGTGCGCCAGACTCTGGCATCGCACCGCAAGTGGGCGGCGAGCGCGCCGGAGAACTACGCGGCGTCGCACGCGCTGCTCCAGGGAGCCTGGGCCCGGGCGCGCGGGCAACACGCCAAGGCGGAGCGCTACTTGCATCAGGCGATTGAACTCGCCGAGGAAAGCCAGCTGCCGATGATCAGCGCTTACGCCCACGAGGAGGCCGCGGCGCTGTATGGCGACACGGGGCGGGCGCGGCTTCGGGACCACATGCTGGGATCGGCGTACCAGCGCTGGCTGACTTTGGGTTTCGCGGTGCGCACCGACTGGCTGGCGCGCGAGCACCCCTGGCTGCTCAGGCGCGACCTCGTCCAGAAAGGCTCGGCGGGGATCGACCCTGTCGGCGCGCATCAGCTACTGCGCGCGCTGTCGGGAGCGCGAACTTCGGATGCCTTGGCCAACATCATTTTGGGCTCGGTCGCCGACACGACTGGTGCGGGCCGCGTCCTGCTCCTCACCGGCGACGCGGAGAACTTGGCCGTCCGGGCCATCCACGATCACGGCGAGATTTCGATCGTGGACGGGCCATGGACCGAGGTGTCTTATGACAGGAACATCGTGCGCCGCGTGCTGGACGGCGGCTCTCCGGCCATCGTCGCGGCCGACCGTCAGGCACGGACCCCGCCCGTCCTCATCGTTCCGATCACCTTGCACGACACAACAATCGGCGTGATTTACGCCGAGCGGGACGCACCGGACGGCAACTTTGTCGCCGAGCACCAGGAGGCGGTCGCCTTCTTGTGCGCCCAGGCCGCCGCGCCGCTGTGGAACTTCCAGCTCGAGGCCCGACTGCGGGCCGCCGACGAGTACCGACAGTCCCTCATGGACGCACAGTCGAGATTCGTGCCCAACGAGCTGCTGCGCATCCTCGACATCGACGACCTTCGCCGCGTCCGCAACGGCTACCGGGTCGAGCGCGAGATGACGGTGCTCATCAGCGACATCCGGGGCTACACCACCATGATCGAGGACATGAACGTCGGTGAGGCGAGCAACCTGGCGATGGGTTTTCTGCGTGCCGTCGAGCTCCCGATCATCGGCTATAACGGCATGATTCAAGACGTCCGCGGGGACGAGATCGTCGCTGTCTTCGAATCCGAGCCCGACGCCGTTCGGGCAGGACTGGCGATGCTGCGCTCCTTGCGCGCGCACAACGAAGAGCGAAAAGCGGCCGGATCCGAAGAACTACGGGCCGGAATCGGCATCAACACCGGGATGGTCGGAGTCGGGCTGGTCGGCGGGGTGAACCGCATGGTGCTCACCATCATCGGCGACGCGGTGAACCTGGCCGCGCGCATCGAGAGCACCAACAAGCGCTACGGCTCCGCCTTGCTCATCTCCGATCACACGTACCAGCGCCTCGGGGCGTCCGAGCGGTTCAACGTCCGCCGCATGGAGCGCGTCATGGTGGTCAACCGACGTCGACCGGTGACGATTTACGAAGTGTACGACGAGGATTCGGCTCCACTTCGCGCCGCGAAACGCGCGGCGCAGCCCGCGTTCGACGAGGCCTTCGCACTGTTCGACGCGGGCGACGTCGACGGGGCGCGCGCCGCCTTCGAACGATGCCGCGCGCTGCTGCCCGACGACCCCGTCGCTCCGCTGCATCTGGCGCACTGCGACGCGATGGCGCGCGGTGAAATGACCCCTGGTCAAGAGGTCGCACTCCTGAACAAGTAGCGCAGTACCCCACTTTCGATACTTTGCTGAAGCGATTGCGTGATGTGTGGTATTTGTCACATGATTTGTACCGACAGCCGGGGGCGGTCAAGGAGCGGCCATGTACCTGAGTGCAGAGCGGTTGGCCCTTGCCAACCAAGCAGTCAAAGAGACGTTCGGGCAGTGCAGCGTTGCCTGGCAGGCCATCCCGCACTGGGACACCGGCGACCCTGGTCAGATCACTGTCCCCGACGGCATCGTGGCAACCCCGAACCTCATAACCGTGACGACCAAGTCCAGAACTTTGGAGCTGACACTTGCGGAGACGATTGCGCCGACACCCGATGCGCTGCTCACCGGAGTGATGAAGACGACGAAGGACCTCGCGAAGGACCTCGACGACGACGTCCTTCCGAACCTTTACACGAATGCCGGCAACTCCATCACGACAGGCTTCACTCCTCAGCCCCTGATGGACGCGCTCATCGATGCCCGCGCGGACGTCGAAACCACAGGATATCGCGCACCGTCCTGCCTGGTGACCAACACCGCAGGGCTGAAGAGGCTCAACCACCTTGCCGGGGGGTACTCGATCCTTCAACAGCTGCTCACCGCGGGGAACATCAACGCCCTGCACCGGACCATACCGCTCAACGCTCCGGATAACGACCCTCGGTTGCTCTTGATCGGCCGTCGGCGGCGGATCCCCCAAGGCGCGGCACCGGAGGCGTCACCCGGTGAGGAGCCGGTGGACGTTGCCGTCAGTCTCCTGCCCAGCCTGGAGGTCGACGGCGAAAACGGCGGGGGGAAAATCCAATTCACCGTGCGGATCCGCTACGCACCAAGGATCACCGATGCCACCGGCCTCGTCGCTGTCCACAACTGACGGCAGTATCACTCCAGTAGCACCGCATGCGCTCGACGATTATCTCGCCCTCTGCAAGGACGCCTGCGACAGCGAGATCGAGCGGCTCTACGGTCCGGGTGAGCGGGGCTCCAACGGCCTCTACGACCTGATCCTCGACTACCCGCTGCGCGGCGGAAAGGCGCTTCGGCCGGCGCTGAGCATCGCGATGTGCCTTGGGCTCGGCGGCCACCTCGAGGCGATCCTCCCGACCGCCGCGACCCTCGAGCTGTACCACAACGCGTTTCTCATCCACGACGACATCGAGGACGAATCCTGGTGGCGGCGAGGCAAGCCCACGCTGCACATCGACCATGGCGTGCCGATCGCCGTCAACGTCGGCGACGCCATGCTCTCGCTGTCGCTACAACCGCTACTGGACAACGTCGAGCGGGTAGGGCTCGGACCCGCCCTGCGCATCCTGCGGGCCGTCGCCAAGATGACCCGGCTGACCGTCGACGGGCAGGCGCTGGAGCTCGAGTGGGTCCGGTCCAACACGTGGCGGCTCCAGGATGCCGACTACCTCAAGATGGTGGAACTCAAGACGAGCTGGTACTCCTTCATCACGCCGCTACACGCCGGCGCGATCGCCGCTGGCGCCGGAGCAGAGCGGTTGCCTCCGTTGGAATCCCTCGGCCGCCACCTGGGAGCGGCCTTCCAGATCACCGACGACCTGCTGAACTTGCGGGCGGACCCGCAGGAGTACGGGAAGGAGATCGGCGGCGACCTCTGGGAGGGCAAGCGGACCCTGATGCTGCTGCACACCTTGCGAAGTGCCGAACCGCAGGACCAGGTTCGGGCGGTGGCGATTCTGGCCAAGCGCCGACCGAGCGCCGACGGCGAGTTGGGGCTGACCAACCTGCTCGATCGCCTCACCGCCCGCGGTGAACTGTCCCAGTCGGGTCGGGCGGAGATCGAGGCCCGGCTGCAGGGGCATCATCCGTCGGAGCCCAAGGCCCTCAAGGACATTCAATGGCTCTATGAATTGATGCACCGCGTGGGCTCGCTCGAGCATGCCCGCGACGTCGCCGCCGGGCATGCCCAGAAGGCTGCCGTGGCGCTCGCGAAGCTCGACTGGTTGCCGCACAGTCGTCATCGAGACATGCTGGCCGACCTGGTGGACTACGTACACGGGCGGACCCGATGAACCCCGAAGCCACGCTCGGCATGCTGGCGGAACTCGAGCGGATCCGCGAGCTCACTCTTGACCTCATCGAACAACAAGCCCCGCAGTTGCAGCCGCCCCCGCCGGACGAAGCCGCCGAGATGCAGCGCAGGGTGTTCGACCTACTCCTGGGGGCGCGCCGAGCGGTCCTCGGCAATCCCGCGGCCGCCCGACGGCTGCACGACCTCCTCGTCGCCGAGGGCCGCCGTTACGCAAGCACACCCCGCGGGGCACGGCTACGCGACGCGTTGGCCGCCTCGGAAGCGGTGGAGAACCTACGGCGCGTCTGGGAGATGGTGAGCCTCAACGTTCTCGGCGGTCCCGCCGCGCCCGATGCCGTTCCCGACGCCTGGGTGGATCTGATGGCAGACGCCGTCGTCGGGCGTGGCCTCGACGATTCGATTCTGAATCGCCTGCGGCCCGAGGGGTTTGCATGACGCTCACCGATCCTCGCGAAGCTCTCGCAGACCAAAGCGATTTCATCGGCTATCTGGTCGGCCTTGCCGGCGTCGCTCGGGTGGTGCACAGCCTGGCCACAGACGGCGAAGGCCGAGCCGGGCACCCCCGCGCCCCAGACGACTTCGTGCACCTTCTGCTCGGGTTTGCGAGCCTCGGAGCGACGATCGAGGGATTCGCTAATTCGGCTGTCGCACAGCAGAATCCGAGTGCCGCGCCACCACCCCCGGACCCGAGTACGCGGTGGCTCCGATGAGCGCGCTCCTGGCCCGCAGCGACTTCCTCCGCGCCCCGGTGCTGGCCACCGCCCGGCCCGCGGGTTTCAAGGAGTGGCAGCACTTCGTGATTCACGGGCTGGACGTGCGGGTTTTGATCAACTTCAGCCTCAACAATGAACTGCTCGCCGGAGACGAAGTCCGGCTCGCACCACGCGTCATCATCATCGCTCACGACGAGACATGGACCGGCGCCATCGAGCGGTTCGACGGGCGCGCTCTGAACGTCTCGGCCGATCTGGGTGAACTGACCATCGGCGGTAACCGAATGACTATCGTGCCCGACGGCTATCGCGTGGCAATCGATTTGCCTGACAACGGTATTCGGGGCGAACTGCACTTCATCTCGGCGAGCCGGCCATTCGTGGTCCGCAACGAACCGGCGGGTGAAGGCCGCGTCAGCTGGCTCTTCGTACCGAGGCTGCGCGCCGACGGATGGCTGCGCATCGGCGGACGAGAACACCGTTTTGAGGACGACCTCGCCTATCACGACCACAACTGGGGTCGGTTCCGGTGGGGCGACGACTTTGGTTGGACGTGGGGCACCATTTTGCCGGCCAGACCCGGAGACCCGTGGTCGATGGTATCCGTGCATATCACCGACGGGAGGCGGCAGCGCTCTCTGTCCCGATCGCTCTACGTGTGGCACCACGACGAGCCCGCCGCGATATTTCGCCACGCGGCGGTGCAGGCGCGCACCCACGGCCTGCTCGACCGCGCGGCCGATTGCGTCTTGCCGCCCCCGATGCGGCTGCTACTGGACGGCGAGGTGCCGGGGGTGCCGGAACGGATCGAGATCACCGCCACGCGGGCTGGCGACAAGGTGCACGCCGAGTTCCGCTCGCGTTCTTATACCCGCCTGGCCCAACCGAGCGAGGTACACCTCGACCGATCGACTGTGCTCTGCGAAGCCGACGGCGCCGTTCGGGCGAGCGGCACAGTGAATGGCGAAGACTTCGACTTCGTCGGTACCGGAGTATTCGAGTTCCTCCATGGCTGAACGGGTTTCGTCGCTACTGCGGCGTTCAGTCGAGCACCTCGAGGACGAGGTGCCCGACAGTTACCGGGCGCTGGTCGCAGAGCTCGGCCCGATGGTGGTCGAGCTCGACGTCGACGGTGAGGTGTTTTCCCTGCGTGGTGGTGATCGACTTCAGGTGTTCGACGGTGCGGCGCAGACTCCATCCGTCCGGATCATCACCTCGCGCGCCGCCATCCTTGACGTGCTGGATGCCCGGGTGGCGCTCGGGGCGGCCGTGGAGGCGGGCGCGGTGAGCGTGTGGGGTTCGCTCGATGACGTCCAGCGGGCCCACGACTCGCTGCTGGCGTACGTCCATGCGGCGGTGCGGGCGCCCTCGCAGCCCGGCGTGCTGTCCGAACTCCGTTCGGGGGCAGCATGACTGAGAGCATCTGCACCCCGGGATCGGGCGAACCTCGTCCCACTGTGGCGGTCCTCGGGGCGGGCATCGCCGGGCTCACCGCGGCGCACGAGCTCGCCGAGCGCGGCTTCGTCGTCACGGTGTACGAGGGCCGACCCGACGAACGGAATGGACTGGGAGCCCAGCCGGCCGGAACATACCCGCCCGTCAAGATTGGCGGCCTCGCCGCGTCTCAGTACTCGACGGTGGGCCCGCAAGGCGGAAGCCAAGCCCAGCTGCGTCCCTTCCCAGGCCGGCGGGGCCAGCCGCGTCCTCCCGGCCGAGCGGTTGCGGGTGAACACGGCTTCCGCTTCTTCCCCGCGTACTACTTACACACCTGGGACATGTTCCAGCGCATTCCGGTCTACCAATACAGCGGTACGGCCGGCTGGACGCCGACTTCCCGCACCGTGTACGACAACGTCCGGCGGGTGATCACCCAGGGCATGACGGTTGGCGGCAAGCCCTCCCTCGTCTTTCCCCGCGAACTCCCCCGCAGTCCTGCCGAGTTTCTCGGCATCCTCAGCCAGATCGCCGGATTGGGCTTCACCGCCGAAGATCTCGCAATCTTCCAGAGCCGGATACTCCGCTATCTGGCCACCAGCCCCTTGCGACGCGCCATCGAATTGCAGAACCTCTCCGCCTACGACTTCTTCGTCGGGTACGACAGCTCGACCGGGACCAAGCAATTCTCCTATTCGCCGAGTTTCGACGCGCTCTTGCGCGAGATGCCAAGGGTCCTAGCCGCTTTCGACTCGCGTTGGGGGGACGCACGGACCAACATCACCACTTATCTTCAGCTGTACCTGAACATGGACCGCCACGACGATAAGGCCGACGGGGTACTCAACGGTCCCACCACCGAGGTGTGGTTCGACAACTGGTACCACCACCTCGTCGCGCTTGGCGTACGTTTCGTGCGCGGTGTGGCGAGTCGCCTCGATTCTTTCGCCTTCGACCCGAGCCAGCCGCCCCATCTCCGACCTCGCGTGCAGATCACGTTCGCCGACGGTACGCGGGTGACTCCGGACTACACCGTCGTCGCCGTCGATGCCCCCGCAGCCGAATCCATCACCGCGCCGCTGCGCGCGGCGGGCACAGGCGGCACCGTAGGTAGGCTCGACGGATTTACTACGTCTGCACCCCCACCCGACGGTCCGCTGCAACCCGCCTCGGCACGGGTCCCGCGGCGACGGAATCCCTACAACATGGACGAGCTCGGACGAGTGCCCTGGGATCGGTTCCAAACGCTGTGCGGCATCCAGTATTACTTCGACACGGAATTCCAGCTGCTCCGAGGACACATGCTCTACGCCGGCACGGAGTGGGCGCTCTCGTCGATCAATCAGCATGGATTCTGGGAGAAGGAACCGATTCTGGACCGCGACGGCCACGTTTCGGTGCTGTCCGTCGACGTCGGGGACTTCAATACCCTCTCCCGGCACCTGGGCAAGGCGGCCCGCGACTGCGCTCCTGATGAACTCGCCGCGGAAGTGTGGCGCCAGATCGTTGCCGCCCTCACGAGCAACAACGAATCCCTTGCGGCGGAGGCGATGCCGTGGCCCGCGTGGTACGCGCTGGATCGCGGCCTGAAAATGGCCGCCGGACCCGGTCAGGGCCAGGGTCGCGTGGTTCAAAACGAGACGCCGTACCTCGTTCCCATCATCGGCGACTGGGACAATCGGCCCGGCAGCGACCCGTGGAACCCGCACGGATCGTCTTGGAGTAGCGCACCGCCCGAGGACTGGTGGCTCGAAGACCTGGAGCTGCGGAACGTCTGGCAAGCCCGCCACGGCGGCTATCAGGTACACAACAATTCGGTGGTCTTCGGGGGCACTTGGAACAAGACCTTTACCCGGATGACCTCAATGGAGGCCGCGTGCGAGTCGGGACGTCACGCCGTCAACGCCATCCTCGACCACTACGTCTGGGTGGCATCGGGTGGTCGCGATCGCCGGGAGAAGACCACGCTCGCTTGGGAGTTTCCCTTCGGCTTCCTCGATCAAGGTCTGTCGAGCCCGATTCGATTCCCGACCCCAGCCGGTGACTATTGCTACGTGTTCGACTGCGAAAATCGTGAGCCGGCCGACACGCGCCTGCTACGCAACATCGATTCGAAGTTCTGCGAGCAGTCACTGCCGCATCCACTGGACATCCCGGCCGCGCTTTCGTTCGGTGCCCCTCCGTCCCCTATTCCCACCTTCACGGGAGGTCAGAAAATGTTCACGCCCACAGCCGATTCCAACCAGCAGTTGCTCAACTACCTCCAGGCTTGGCGACAGATTCTCGACCAGTGGACGGCCATGGCAGCCGCGTCACCATTTCCGAACGCCCCGAACGTGTTTCCCACCGCGCCGCCGGGAGGTCAGTTCGCGCCGCCGTTCGCGCCCTTCATGCCGTTGATGCCGACCGCGCCGTTCATGCCGCCGGCGCCGTCCGCCGCTGCGACGTCACCAGCGCCACCCGCGCCGGCCGACTATGCCCAGCAACTGTTCAGCTATCTTCAGGCGTGGCGGCAATACCTCGAGCAGGCGGCGGGCACAATGGCACCGTCAACGCAGCCATCGAACACCGGGCAGCCGACCGGCGTTCCCCACGGCGGCGGCAACGCCGGCACCAAGCGCCCGCCGGATACGCCGATTCCGCCCATAAGCGATACCGGCAGCAAGAGCGGTCCACAGGACGGCGACGGCAACGGCTCGTCTTCAACCTGGCCTCCGCCGATGCAGAGATTAGCGCCCGACAGCTACACCCTGAGCCAAATCAGCGGCGTCGGATCCGAACTGGCGGGGACCCCCATCGGCGGTGGGACAGAAACGTCGCAGCTGATTCCGCCCGATGTAGATTGGGCTACCCAGTACGAACCAATTGAACTCCCCCGCGAGCTAATCCAGAGGTTGGACGCGACCGCCTCATCGGCACGGCCCAGAGCCTCGCAGGTCTTATCGGAAACCCCCGAGCCACAGGCCGGTTCGGCATTTCTCAGGACGATGCACAGCGTGGAGCCCTCCGCGTCGCCCCAGGTCGCCCCGAGGTCGCTGTTCTCCACTCCGGGCGCTTCGACAAGCTTCCGGGAACACGGTGAGACACCCTCGCCCTGACCGGTTTTAGACGGCACTCACTCCATCAACTGTGCGGCGACGGTCGCGCCGAGCTCCCAGCACGCCTGCAGCTCATCCTTGGTCGGCTTGCCCGAAACCACCACGGTCGCCGCGGCTTTGGACCAACCCAGCCCGGTGGTGATGGTGTCGACGGCACGCTCGGCGCCCTCGGTGCCCTCGTTGCCGTGCAGGTAGAGCCCGAACGGTCGCCCGCGCGTGGAGTCGAGCAATTGGTAATAGGCGCAGTCGAACGCGTGCTTGAGGGCGCCCGAGATGTATCCGAGGTTCGCGGGCGTGCCCAGCAGGTAACCGTCGGCGGCCAGCATCTCGGCCGGCGACACCGTCAGCGCCGGGCGCCGCAGCACGTCCACGCCCTCGATGTCGGGGTCGGTGGCCCCGGAAACCACCGCCTCGAACATCTCGTGGGTATGCGGTGACGGCGTGTGGTGCACGATCAGCAGCGTCTTGCGCGGTGTTTCGTTCACTGGCGGCCCTGCAGCTCGACCGCAGTCCTCATCGCCTCGCGCGCGCGGCGGCGGTCGCCGGCGTAGTCGTACGCGCGGGCCAGCCGATACCAGCGCCGCCAGTCCTCGGGGTGGTCCTGCACTTCGGTGCGCACCGCGGCGAACAGTTCGTCGGCCGCGTCGCGCTGGATGCGGCCCGACGGCCGGCGCGGCAGCGCGCTGGTGTCCAGTTCCATTCCGTCGGCGGCGATCAGCCGGGCCAGCTTCTGGTGCGCGAATCCGGCGCGCAGGGTGGCGATCATCGCCCAGAGCCCGATCACCGGCAGGATCAACACCGCCAGTCCGAGGCCGACGGCCGCGGCCCGCCCGGAGCCGATCATCGCGAAGGCGACGCGCCCCAACAGCACGAAGTACACCAACAGCGCGACGCACATGAAGGCGACGAGCAATTGGGTGCGCAGCGCTTTGGTCATGGCAGAGGTCATGGCAGATTCAGGTCATTGCAGATCGAGCAGGGCCTCGAGACCCACCGTGAGGCCCGGGTGTTCCTTGATCCGCCGCACGGCCAGCAGCACACCGGGCACGAACGAGGTCCGGTCAATGCTGTCGTGCCGGATGCTCAGCGTCTCCCCCTCGGTGCCGAACAGGATCTCCTGATGGGCGACCAGCCCGGCCAGCCGCACCGAGTGCACCGGGATGCCGTCGACGTCCGCGCCACGCGCGCCCGGCAGGCTGGTGCTGGTGGCATCGGGGTTGGGCGGCAAGTCTTTTCGCGACTCGGCGATCAGTTTCGCGGTGCGCGTCGCGGTTCCCGACGGGGCGTCGGCCTTGTGCGGGTGATGCAGCTCGATCACCTCTGCCGAGTCGAAGAAGGGCGCCGCCTGCTTGGCGAAGTGCATCGACAGCACCGCCCCGATCGCGAAGTTCGGCGCGATCAGCACCGACGTGCCCGGGCTGTCGGCGAGCCAATCCTGCACCCGCTGCAGCCGCTCGGCGGTGAAGCCCGTGGTCCCCACGACGGCATGAATTCCGTTGTCTATGACGAACTTCAGATTGTCCATCACCACGTCGGGGTGGGTGAAGTCGATGACGACCTCGGTGTTGCCCCCGGTCAGCAGGCTCATCGGATCACCGGCGTCCACCTCCGCGGACAAGCTCAGATCCTCGGCGGCCTGCACGCCCGCCACCATCGCCGACCCGACCTTGCCCTTGGCTCCCAGCACTCCTACCCGCATGGCCTTCACCCTAGACCGGGACGTTTTCTGCGCCGCGGTGTGCGTCGAGTTGTTGCGTGGCGACTCGACCGTACGTTTCGCGCGATCAGGTGTGGACGATGAAGCCCGCTTCGGTGTAGGGCGCGGGCTGCTCGGGATCGTTGATCGTGAGGTACAGCTCGCCGGCCGTCGGCATCGCGAAGCCGACAAATCCGTGCGCGGTCTGCCCGTCGTGTAGGCCGCCCGTGACCAGCGGGGGCATCTTGTCGAGCCTGCGGAAGTCGACCGCAAGCGTTGACGGCTGGGGCGCGTCGTCGGGATGGGTCCATGGCTGATTGCCGCCGCCGTATCCGGCGAACATGTAGTGCTGGTCGAGCTTGAAGAACCGGTGGGACGTCGCGGTGATAGTCAGTTCCACCACGTTGCATGCGGAGCCAGGCGTCGGACTCGCGAAATGCGAGGTGCATCCCGGCGGGAACCACGTCGCGCTGTTGACGGTGATGTCGGCGGTCGCGCCGCTGGCCGCCTGCACATGCACGGGCACGCCCATCTGACCGATCGGGAACGGTGCACTGTCTGGCGTGGAGTCGGCCGAACCGGTGGCAGATGAGCATGCGGCGATGGCGGCGATGGCCGTGGCGACCGCGGCTGGCGCAATGACGAATCTCGCGCGCACCACGGGTGGTTACCCGCAGCGCCGTCGCGAAAAACGCTCCGACGCCCACGCGCAATCCGAGTCCGGGGCGCGCTGTGCACAGTTCGAGGTTCATCCACAACCGCGGCGCGATCCGCCTCCCTCGTCGCGCCGCGCCCGTAGCATTCGAACATGCATTCGATCGAGGTCCCCGCTGAGGTGGCCGCCGCGCTGGATGCCCAGGATGCCGCCGATGCGGCGATCCGCGGCCTGGACTTCGACGCGCTGAGCCCCGCAGTCCGGCTGCGCGTGCTCGAACGGATGGAGGCCTCGCGCCGGCGACAGATCGCGGTGAGCCACGACCTGATCGCCGGTTTGGCGGCGGCGGATTCCGCCGACATCGGCGGCCCGGTGCACAAAGTGGTCGCCGACCGGCTGCGGATCAGCTATGCCGAGGCGTGCCGTCGGCTCCGCGACGCCACCGAGCTGTCTCCGCGCTTGACCCTCACCGGCGCGGAGCTGCCGCCACAATTGCCGGCTACGGCCGTGGCGTGGCGCGACGGGCTGCTCGACGGTCAGCACCTGCGCGTGATCCAGACGTTCGCCCGGGATCTCCCGGACTCGGTCCCCGCTGCCACGGTGGACGACGCCGAGCGATTCCTGGCCGATCAGGCCCGTCGGCTGCGCCCCGATCAGTTGCAGAAGCTCGCACACCAGTGCGCCCTGCGGATCAACCCGGATGGAACGTTCTCCGACGCCGACCGTGCACGCCAGCGCGGGTTCAGCTGGTGCGGCCAACGACCCGATGGGATGAGCATCGGGAAGCTGGTCGCCTCACCCGAGCTGCGCGCCAACCTCGACGCATGGCTGTCCAGGTTTGCGGCTCCGGGGATGTGCATCCCCGACGACGAAACGCCTTGCGTTACAGGCCAACCCGATGATGAGCGCGCCCGCCGCGACATGCGCAGTCCCGCCCAGCGCCAACACGACGCACTCAACGCCCTGGTGCGAGGCCAGCTGGGCGATCCGAAACTGGGTCAGCACAACGGATTGCCGGTGACCGTCATCGTGTCGACCACCCTGCAGGAACTGACGGCGGGGGTGGGGCGCGCGGTGACCGGCGGCGGAACGCTGCTACCGATGCGCGATGTGATCCGGATGGCCCGCCACGCCTACCACTACCTCGCCGTATTCGACGAGCACTCGAGCCGCCCACTGTATCTCGGCCGGTCGCGGCGCATTGCCACACCGGATCAGCGCATCGTCTTGTACGCGCACGACCGCGGCTGCAGTTACCCCGGCTGCGACGCCCCCGGCTATTGGTGCGAGGTGCATCATTGCGCTGAGTGGGCGGCCGGCGGCACGACGGACGCGAACAACCTCACTTTCGCCTGCGCGCCGCATCACAAGCTGGCCGGAAGAGGCTGGCGGACAAGCAAAACGCCACGAGGCCGCACCCAGTGGATCCCGCCGCCGCAGCTGGACCGCGGCGCGCGCACCAACGACTTTCACCATCCCGAACGCCTCTTCGACGACGGTGCGTCGCCGTGACGGGCCTACTTCTTGAACCGCCCGGCGAATCCGCGCAGCGGCAGGTCGGCGCTGGTGATCAGTCCCGGCGGTGCCGCCACCACCGACTTGATCGAGGCCAGCGCGGGCATGCCGGTGACGGTCATCCCGATCGAGGCGAAGTTGTCCGGGTTGGACAGGTCGACGCCGGGCTTGGGGAAGATCATGTGCTTGTTGTAGATGCACGGATCGCCCTTGATCTGAGTGATGTAGCAGCCCTTGATGTTCCAGCTCGGGTCGGTGTGCGGGGTCATCTGCCATTCCAGGTGCGTCTCGACCCGCGGCACGCCGTCGACCATGCCCTGGTACTTGATGTAGTTACCACCCAGCGAACCCTTGGGCAGCGTGTACCAGCCCAGGTCGACGTCCTTGGTGCACGCGCCGAGCTCGTAGCTGAACTTGACCTCGTCGAGCGTCAGGTCGAAACAGTCGGCCATCATGTACACGCTGTCGGCGAAGACGCGGGTGTACTTCTCGAGCTTCGACGGAATTTCGGGGTCGTCGACCGGCTGGCCGTAACCCACCTCGATCCAGGTGTCCTTGGAGTGGTGGCATGACACATCGACGGACTCGATGGTGGTCACGTTCTCGATGTCGGCGACGTCTGCCGAGCACACCACGCCCAGGATCTGGTTCAGCCCGGGGTTCATCCCGGTCCCGTAAAAGGTTGCGCCGCCCTTCTCGGCGGCCTCCGCCAACAGCTGGGTCACCGGCTTGCCCGAGGGATGCGGGTGATTCTTGTCGCGATGCCAGCCGGTGATCCAGTCGGCTGTGGTGACGATGTTGATGCCGGCCTCGAGCACCTTGACGTAGAGGTCCTCGTCCGGGAACACCCCGTGGAACGTCAGCACGTCCGGCTTGGCGGCGATGATCTCCTCGACCGTCCCGGTGAAGGCCACCCCGTTGGGCGCCAAGCCGGCGAACTCGCCGGTGTCCTTACCGACCTTCTCCGGCGAATAGCAGTGCACGCCAATGAGTTCGATGTCGGGCTGGGTGGCGATCCGCTTGATCATCTCGGTGCCGACGTTGCCGCTTCCAACCTGAAAGACGCGAACCGGTGCTGTACTCATTGCCTTGAGCCTTCCTGCGTTGCGAACGCCTCGGGATAGAACTGCTTGGCCCACTTGCGGATTGCGGTGAAGCCCTCGTACTCGTCGGTGGCCAGCGCGGGTGGGTCCGAATACCGCTGGTGCCGCCAGATCTCGATGTCCTGCTCGAACTGGCGGATGACCTCGCGCCCGAATTCGTCCGCCTTGGTGGCGGCGCGGTCCGGGTCCTTGTGCGGTGTGTGGCCGATGTAGACCATGAAGCGCACATCGGAGGTGAACTCGTCGATCGGCGTGATCGCCGAAATGGTGCGGTTGTCGATCATGCCCCAGCTCTTGGTCACCGCGATGCCCAGACCGCCGTTGATGGCTTGCACGCCGCTGTTGACGTCCTCGATCTTCTGCCCGTCGTCGCCCTCGAACGTGATGGTGAAGTCGACGTAGGACACCGGCTCGGCGAAGTCGTGGCGGGTGAACACCGGCACGATCGGGGTGTTGTGCACGAACTTGAAGTGCGCGAAGTCCACCCCGTTCTCCAGCACGTATTGCGGGTGCAGTTCCAGGCTTTCGCGATAGAGCCGCTGCTGCGGGTAGTAGTCGTCCGCGCTGCTGCCGTCGCCGAACGCGGTGAACACGTCCGGCACGTCGAAGTAGGGTTCGCGGCGCTCCAGGTCGTGCCAGATGTACACCGACGCGTTGCGCTCCACCACCGGGTAGGTCCGAATGCGGCGGCCGCGGTTGGGCCGGTCCTGGTACGGGATGCAGACGTTGCGACCCTCGGCGCTCCACTGCCAACCGTGGAACGGGCACTGCAGCACTTCGCCGACGACCTTGCCGCCATACCCCAGGTGCGCGCCCAGGTGCTCGCAGTAGGCGTTCATCACCGTGAGCTCGCCGGATGCGGCGCGCCAGGCCACCATCTCCTGGTCGAAGTACTTCATTGTGTGCACGTCGCCGACGCCGATCTCGTCGGACCAGGCGACCTGGAACCAGCCGGTCGGTTTCATCGACAACGGTGGCTTAGCCATCGAGCCCTGCCATGTGAACTGCCCTCCCTCGCGTACGAATGATAAGCCGCCCGTCCCCAAAATCAAAGTACCCTCTATGAAACTCTTCGTCGGACCCGGTCGCAATGGATAAGATCGGCGAATGACCCCTCAGAACAGCGCGGCCGGCGTCGCGGGCCGGCGCCCGAATCGGCGGGGCCATGCGACTCGCGAAAGCATGCTCGAGGCCGCGCTGCGCTCGCTGGCCTCCGGTGAACCCGGCTCGGTGTCGGCCAACCGCATCGCCAAGGACATCGGCGCGACCTGGGGCGCGGTGCAGTACCAGTTCGGCGACACCGACGGGTTCTGGGCCGCGGTGCTGCACCGCACCGCCGAACGGCGTGCCGCGACGTTCTCCACGCTGTCGACACCGGTCTCGCCGGACGCCCCGCTGCGCGAGCGTGTCGGCGCCATCATCGAAACCCTCTACCGCGGCCTGGCCTCGCCGGATTCACGCGCGATCGAGAACCTGCGGGCCGCGCTGCCGCGTGATCCCGACGAGCTCGAGCGGCTTTACCCGCGCACGGCCGCCGAGCTGTTCTCCTGGGGCAAGAGCTGGCTGGAAACCTGCCAGCACGCTTTCGCCGATTTGGCCGTCGATCCGGATCGGGTCCGCGAGGTCGCCGCCCTGATCCCCGGCGCGATGCGCGGGCTGGTGTCGGAACGTCAGCTGGGTTCCTACGCCGACCTCGACATGGCGCGCCGGGGGCTGATCAACGCGCTGGCCGCCTACCTCGAACAGTCCCGGCCGTAAGGCAGCGCCGCCTCAGGCGTCGATGACGATTCGCTCGCCGTCGGCCCGCGAGACGCACACCAGCATGCCGCCCTGCATTTCTTTCGAGCCCGTCGCGGCACGGCCGCGGTGATCCACTTGTCCGGCAAGCACTTTGACCCTGCAGGTCCCGCAGAATCCCTGTCGGCACGAGTAGGGCGTGGTCGGATCCCGATCCAGCATGACATCGAGCGCCGTCCGATTCGCCGGCACCGCGAGCACCTGCCGTGATCGCGCAAGCTCCAATTCGAACGGGGCCCCGTCGACGACGGGTGCCGGACTGAACCGCTCGTAATGCAGTGGGGCACCGGCATGTTCGTTGCGGGCGATCCGGACGGCCTCCAGCATGGCGCTGGGCCCGCACACGTAGACGGCGGTCGCCGGTCCCGCTCCGGCCAGCAGCTCCACCACGGTGGCGAAGCGGCCGCGCTCGTCGTCGGCCCACACCGTCACGCGATCCGGCGCCTGCGACACGACCTCGTCGAGCAGCGGCATGTACTCGCGGCTGCGGCCGGAATAGACTGCGCGCCAATCGATGCCGCGCTGCGCGGCCACCCGGATCATCGGCAGGATGGGCGTCACCCCGATGCCACCGATGACGAACAACACCTCGCGCTCGGCGGTGCCGAGGTAGAACGCATTGCGCGGCCCTTCGAACTCGCATGTGTCGCCCACGTCGAAGGACTCGTGCATCTCGATGGATCCGCCTCCGCCGTCGGCGATGCGGCGCACGGCGATCCGGTAATCGGTGCGGCGGCCGGGAGGACCGCACAACGAGTACTGCCGGCGCCGGCCCGAGGGCAGCAGAATGTCGATGTGTCCGCCGGGCGTCCAAGACGGAAGCAACCCCCCGTCGGGGTCGGCCAGGGTCAGCGCGACGACGTCCGGCGCGGCGAGTTCGCGCTTGGTCACCACCGCAGTCATCTTGCGCTGCACGGGCCGCACCCGCGACGGCGACCACCGGGACACCGAGGCGAACCCTTCGAACACCGCACGCACGCCCCACAACAGCGACCCGAAGCGGTCGTGCTCGCGCCGCCCGTACAGGTCGGCGGGCCTGCTGGCCCAAATGCTTTCCGGCACCGAAACAGTCCCTACTTCTGCCGGATGTCCAAGCGCGCGAACAATCGGATAGCTCCGGGGCTGATGCGCCGCATCGCGTAGCCGATGCGTGACTCCGCGGCGATCGGCAACACAGCCGGACCCGTCTTGACGGCCTTGACGATCGCCTTAGCGGTCGCCTCGGGGGTGAAGTTGCGGCGTCGGTAGGCGGCGTCGGCCTTGCCCCGCGCCCGCTCCTGCTGGTCGGCGGTCATCCCGGCGTAGATGGTGTTCTTGGCGATGTTGGTGTTGACGAATCCCGGGCACACCGCGGTGACGCCGATCCCCTCGTCGGCGAAGTCGGCGCGCAACGATTCGCTGAGCGCCAGCACGGCCGCCTTGGTGGTGCTGTAGGCGACCATGGATTTCGACGGCAGGAACGCCGCCGCCGATGCCACGTTGATGATCGTTCCGCCCTCGCCACGCTCGACCATCTGCGCCCCGAACGCCCGGCTGCCCGAGATGACGCCGCGGACGTTGACGCCCATGATGTCTTCCCAATTCGCCGAGCTCGTCTCCAGGAACCGGCCCGCCATGCCGATCCCGGCGTTGTTCACCAGGATGTCGACCACGCCGTGTTCGTTGCGCACCTGCGCGGCAAGGGCGTTCATGGCGGCCTCGTCGCTGACGTCGACCTGGTATACCGGAGCGTCGGCGCACGCGGCGCGCACCGCGTCGGCGGTCTCGTTGGCCGCGGCCAGATCACGATCGACGAGCACGATCTTGCGGGCACCGTGGCGGGCCAGCTCCACCGCCGTGGCCCGGCCGATCCCGGCACCGGCGCCGGTGACCAGGGCCAGTTTGCCGCGCACCTCGCGCCGCTCGCCACGCACCTCGGTCGCACCGGCGCCGGTCGCGCCGGCGACGCTGCGGTCGACCCACTCGGTCGTCAGCCGGGCGATGACGTCAGGGCGTGACGTCACCACCCAGTGCCCACCCTCGATCTCGACCACCCTGCCGCCCTTGGGGATTGCGCCGGTGAACCGCTGCAGCGCGGGGGTCACGAAGACGTCCCGGCGCGGAACCAACGTCTGGACCGCGACGGAGGTCTCGGGGAGCGGGCGGCCGGGCGTCAGCATCGGCGCCGGCATGTTCTGCCGGTACAGATTGAGCCCGTGCACATAATCGGCGATCGAACGCCTGGTGTCGTGGCGCTGGCTGAGCGTGCTCGACCGGCCGATGCTCTCAAGAGCCTCAACGACTTTCACGCCGACCCGGGAGCGAAAGGACAGCTCCGGCACGCCCGGGCACAAAAAGAAAGCGATGTAGCCCGACGAGATCAGTTGCCGGATGACGCGGGCCGCCGCGCGCGGGGTGCGCGCCGAGCGCAGGAACGCGCCGGCATAGTTCAGGTGCGGGCCCGAGATCGAGGTGAAGGAAGCGACTTTGCCCATCACCGAGGCGTCGGTGACGGCCGCCCATGCTTGGATCGACCCCCAGTCGTGGGCCAGCAGGTGCACCGGCCCGACGCCGAGGCTGTCGATCACCGCACTGATGTCGCAGACCAGTTGCGCGAAGAGGTATCCGGATCTCTTTGCGGGACGGGCGGATTCGCCGGCCCCGCGCACGTCGTAGGCCACGACGTTGTAGGGCTTGCCGGCCAGCTCGTGCGCCACGCCGTCCCAGACATGGTGGTTATCGGGAAATCCGTGGATCGCCAGGATGGTCGGCCGCGCCGGGTCGATGTCGGTGTACCGGTGCACGGCCAGCGTGACGCCGTCGCTGGCAGTGATGGTCGAGGTGACAGTCATCAGTGCGAGGCGCGCGCGGCGGGTGAGACGGCCAGGTAGTCGACGGCGAGCCCCAGCCCGCCGAGCTGCGAGGGGTGGAAGCCGGGCCGGTAGTAGTTGCCGATGGCGCGGACGAACCGCAGCGGGCCAGGCACCAGGCCGCGGCGCGCGGCGGAGAAGTAGTCGCGCCAGCGCGGCTTGGTGCGCGGCGGCAGCTGGGGATCAAGCGAGTACATGAACCGCACGCCGCGAATCCACAGCAGCAGCATGGCGGGCGTCACGACCAGTTGGGCGCGCACCTGCCGCCAATAGCCGGCCTTTAGGTGCTTCATGGTGTCGAAGGCCACCGCCTTGTGTTCGACCTCTTCGGCGCCGTGCCAGCGCAGCATGTCGAGCATCACCGGATCGGTGCCGATCTGGTCGTGAGCCGGCGAGTCGAGGATCCACTCCCCCAGGATGGCGGTGTAATGCTCGATGGCCGACACGAGCGAAACCTGCTCGAGCAGCCAGCTCTGCCGGCGGCGCTCGCACCAGTGCGGCCGGGGCCCCAGCAGCTTGTCGAACAGCCACTTGATCTGGCCGGTGTAGGGCGTCAGGTCGATGTCGCGCGCGGCGAAGTGGGCGAGCACCTTCGCGTGCGCCTGCGAATGCACGGCCTCCTGGCCGATGAAGCCCTGCACATCCAGCCGCAGCTGGTCGTCCTTGATCAGCGGCAGCGTCTGCTTGAACACCTCGACGAAGAACTCTTCGCCGGCCGGCAGCAGCAGGTGCAGCACGTTGAGGACGTGGGTGGCGAACGGCTCACCCGGCACGTAGTGGAACGGCAGCTGCGACCAGTCGAAGTCGACATCGCGCGCCTCGAGCACCAGTCGCTCGTGGTCCAGCGACGCGTCGTGCGGACCCGCTGCCTGGTCGTCGACGGTCAGCATCATGCCCCCTACCTCGGCGTTTAGCCCTCGACCACGGTCTTGCAGTGGGCGCCGCCCGCCTTGCGGCGCGTCCCAAGTATAGGGACGCGACCCAGATATGCGAAACCGCCGGTACTGGGTTCTTTGGCGCGGTTCCTCAGCGGGCCGCGGCGTGCCGGCGCAGGTCGTACTGGCCGGGTTCGGGGTTCGCCAGCATCCGGCGGTGTTCGGCCGGCGTGAGGGGCCACACCTCGGGCACGCCGTCGTTGTTGAGGTACCAGCTGTTGCAGCCGGTGGTCCACACGGTGTCCGGCATCGCGGCGCGCAGCGTCGCGTTGAACCGCTCGGTCGCCGCGGCCGTCGGCTCCACCGTGTCGAATTCACGGCGGCGCCAGCGCTCGATCCAGCCCACGATGTGGTCGGCCTGCGATTCGGCCACCGTCGTCAGCGCCAGGTTCCCCACCGGGCTGTGCGGCCCCAGCATCATGAAGAAGTTGGGGAAGCCGGACAGCGCCACGGTCTGGTAGGCCCGCGGCCCGTCGCGCCAGACGTCGTCGGCGCGGATGCCGTCACGCCCGATCAGCTCCATCGGCCGGAAGAACGCGTGGGTGTCGAATCCGGTGGCGAGCACGATGACGTCCACCTCATGGAGGACCCCGTCGGCGGTGACGATGCCGCGCTCTTCGACATGGTCGATGCCCGCCGTCACCAGCTCGACGTCGTCGCGCTGCATCGCCCGGTAGAAGCCGTTCGACATCACCAGTCGTTTGCAGGCCGGCGTGTAGTCGGGGGTCAGGGCCCGCCGCAACTCGGGATCGCGAATTTCCCAGAGGCTGGCGCGGCACAGCGCCGCCATGATCTTGCGGCGTAGGCCCGGCTTGGTCAGTCCGACCGCGAAGTAGTCGTAGCCCAGGCTGTAGATGCGGTACGCCAACCCGTCGAGCCACGGCATCTTGCGCCGGGTGATCCCGGTGAAGCCGCTGTAGCGCGGGTTGGCCAGCCGCAGCACCCATTGCGCCGTGCGCTGGAACAGCGTGACCTGGCCGGCCACCCCGGCCAGCCCGCACACCAGCTGCACGCCCGTCGACCCGTTGCCGACCACCGCGACCCGGCGCCCACGCACGTCGACGCCGTGATCCCAGCGCGCCGAGTGAAACACATTGCCGCCGAAGGCATCCAAGCCCGGAATCGTTGGCAGTCGCGGGTGATGCAGCACGCCGGTCGCCGAGATCAAGAAGTCGACCTTGAATTCCTCCCCCGCAGCGGTGCGCACCACCCACCGGCCGTCGTCGAAACGGGCGTGGACGATCTCGGTGCCGAACCGAATCCGCCTCCGCAACCCGTAACGGTCGGCGATGTCACGGAAATAGGCCTGGATTTCGCCGCCGGGCGAGAACAGGTGCGACCAGTCGGGGTTGCGGGCAAAGCTGTATTGGTAGATGCGCGAGGGGATGTCGCAGACCAGCCCCGGATAGGTGTTATCCCGCCAGGTGCCGCCCACCTCGTCGGCCTTCTCATAAACGGTCACATCGCTGATACCGTTGCGCAGCAAGGTGATTGCGACGCACAGTCCGGACATGCCCGCTCCGATGACGGCTACGGCGGGGTCGCGTCGCGTCATCGAAACACTCCGGTGGTTCGTGGGCTAGTCGGTTTCGGCGCGCTGCTTGAGGCGCTGCAGCGTGAGCCGGATGTGCTCGGTGTTGGCGGTCACCCGATCGCTGACGCCGGTGGCCTTGCCGGCGACCTTGCGGAACCACCCAGGCCTGCGGTCCCAGGTGCTTTCGGTGACCTCACATCCGCCGTCGGCCGCGACGATGTCGTATTGCCAGCGGGCGACCGGAAAGATGGTGTGGCTCACGTCGAATGCGAAGCGGCGGCCCGGTTCGGCGTCGGTGACCGTGCACTTGGTGCTCCAGCGCCGGCTGCCGCTGCGGTTGTGGCCGACGAACACCGCGCCCGGCCGCACCGCGTCGCCTTTGCGCCATTCCATCGCCACCGCTTCCTCGGCCAGCTCGGCCAGCGTGGGCAGGTCGGTGATGAGCCGGTACACCTCGTCGGGCCGGGCCCCGATCCGCACGGTGGCCGTCACGCACGGGTCACTCATTCGCCGATCATATCCAGCAAACACCCAGCTTTTGCGCCGCTTACGAACTTTCTTCACACTTGACGGTGAACCGGCAACCGAGGGGCGATCATGCGAGTCGGCGTACCGACCGAGACCAAGACCAACGAGTTTCGGGTGGCCATCACCCCCGCCGGTGTCGCCGAGCTGACCCGCCGCGGCCATGACGTGCTGGTGCAGGCCGGCGCCGGGGAGGGGTCGGCGATCTCCGATGCCGAGTTCAAGGCCGCCGGGGCCGAACTGGCGGACACGGCCGAGCAGGTCTGGGGCGATGCCGATCTGCTGCTCAAGGTCAAAGAGCCGGTACCGACCGAGTATGACCTGTTGCGGCGCAATCAGATCCTGTTCACCTACCTGCATCTGGCCGCGTCGCGGGCGTGCACCGAGGCGCTGTTGGCATCCGGGACGACGTCGATCGCCTACGAGACGGTCCAAGCCGCCGACGGCACGCTGCCGTTGCTGGCCCCGATGAGCGAGGTCGCCGGCCGGCTGTCGGCTCAGGTGGGCGCCTATCACCTGATGCGGACCCACGGCGGGCGCGGGGTACTGATGGGCGGCGTGCCGGGCGTCAAACCCGCCGACGTCGTGGTCGTCGGCGCGGGGACCGCCGGCTATAACGCCGCGCGGGTCGCCGGCGGGATGGGTGCGGCGGTCACGGTTCTCGACGTCAACATCAACAAGCTGCGGCTGCTCGATGCGGAGTTCGGCGGCCAGGTCCGCACCCGCTACTCGTCGGCCTACGATTTGGAGGGCACCGTCAAGCGCGCCGACCTGGTCATCGGCGCCGTGCTACTGCCCGGCGCCAAGGCGCCCAAGCTGATCTCGAATTCCGTTGTCTCGCAGATGAAATCGGGCGCAGTGCTGGTCGACATCTCGATCGACCAGGGCGGCTGCTTCGAGGACTCCCGGCCGACCACGCACGATGATCCCACCTTCGCGGTGCACGACACGGTTTTCTACTGCGTGGCCAACATGCCCAGCGCGGTGCCCAAGACCTCGACGGTAGCGCTGACCAACGCGACCATGCCCTACGTGCTGGCGCTCGCCGACCGGGGCTGGCAGGCCGCATGCCGATCGGATCATGCTCTGGCCAAAGGCCTTTCGACGCACGACGGCGCCTTGCTGTCCGGGCAGGTGGCCACCGACCTCGGCCTGCCGTTCACCGACCCGGCCGGCGTTCTGGGCTAACTGGTGGCCGCGAGGCGGGCGATGATGTCCGCGGCGGGGCCGGCGCACGCGTGCTTGAACGAGGTCCCCGCCCACAGCGCCATCCCGTTGGGGTCTTCCATGGCGGCGGCCGCTTCCCGGATCGGTGAGGTCATCTGGTTGACCTCGGGGTAGCCCAGCGGCGCCACGTGATCGAGCATCCGGGTGAAGTCGTTCTCCAGCCCGCGCGCGTAGCGGCCCGAAAACGCCCGCGTGACAACGGTCGTCGCGAACAGCGGGTTCTTCAGGGCGACGCGGTGCGCCGCGTTGGTGCCCGCCTCGTCGGCCAGCAGCAACGCGGTGCCGACCTGGGCCGCCACCGCTCCCCTGCGCAGCGCCGCCCCGACCTCGTCGGCGGTGCCCAGCCCGCCCGCGGCGACGATCGGGACGTCGTGGGCGTGCCGGATGCGATCGATGAGCTGGTGCAGCGACTCGTTCGCCGGTTCCATGTCGGGGGCGAACGTGCCGCGGTGCCCGCCCGCGGCGGGACCCTGGACCACCAGGCTGTCCGCCCCGGCCGCGACGGCCACTCCCGCTTCGTAGGCCGATGTCACGGTGACCATCACCAGCAGGCCCAGCGCGCCGAGCCGCCGGATCACATCGGGCGGCGGCACACCGAAGGTGAACGACACCAGCTCGGGCCGGACGTCGGCCACCACCTCGAGCTTCTGCTCCCACTCGTCGTCGTCGCCGTGCTGCGGGTGACCCACCTCCACCTGGTAATGCTCGGCGATTTCTTCGAGTTCGGCCGCGTAGTAGTGCAGGGCCACCCAATCGGCGACGCTGGGCTGGGGCACAAACAGGTTCACCCCGAGCGGGCCGGTGGTGGCCTTGCGCGCCGCGGCGATGTCGTCGGCGAACTGCTCGGCGCTGCGGTGCCCGCCGGGGACGAAACCGAGCCCACCCGCATTGGACACCGCCGCGGCCAACGCGGGAGTGCCGGGCCCGCCGGCCATGGGGGCGCCCACGATGGGCACCATGATGTCCCAGAAGCCCAGTACCATTCGGCTAGTCCGTCGACGGCGAGCGCCGGCACGGCGCGAGTGAGGAGGCGGACATTTGAGCTAGCCTACCATCGCCCGAAGTTGTTGGGGCAGTGACCGTTTGGCGGCGTAGGGGCCCAGAACCGCGGCGCCGTAGCGCTGCCCGAGCAACCGGCGGGCGACCGCGTTGACCTCCTCGACGGTCACCCGATCGATCTGCTGCAGCGTGTGCTCGATGCTGCGGTGTCTGCCGTAGTTGAGCTCGCTGCGGCCCAACCGGCTCATCCGCGAGCTGGAATCCTCCAGGCCGAGCACCAGCCCGCCGCGCAGCGATCCCTTGGCGATGCGGCATTCCGACTCGGTGATGCCGTCGCGCGCCACGGATTCGAGCACGCCGCTGGTCACCGTCATCACCTCGGCAAAGCGTTCCGGCTGGCAGGCCGCATACACCGACAGCGCACCGCTGTCGGCGAAGACGTCCACCGTCGAGTACACCGAGTAGGCCAGCCCGCGCAGCTCGCGAACCTGCTGGAACAACCTCGAACTCAGGCCACCGCCCAGCGCGGTGTTGAGCACCGACAGCGCCCACCGGTGCTCCCAGCCGCGCCCGGGCGTGCGCACGCCCAGCGACACGTGGGCCTGCTCGGCGTCCCGGTTGCCCAGCATCAGGACGGGACGGCCGGTGACCCGGCCGGACCCCTTGCGCGGCGCGATCGGGTCGCGCCCGCGGACCAGATGCGGCCCGAAGTGCTCGCGCACCAGCGCGACCACCTCGTCGTGGTCGACATTGCCGGCCACCGCCACCACCATCCGCTCCGGCGTGTAGCGCCGGACATGAAACGAGTGCAGCTGGTTTCGCGTCATCGACGTCACCGACTGCGCGGTGCCGATGACCGGACGGCCCACCGGATGGTCACCGAAGAGCGCGGACAGGAACATATCGCCGAGGGCGTCCTCGGGGTCGTCGTCGCGCATGGCGATCTCTTCGAGGACCACGTCGCGTTCCAGCTCGACGTCGCTGGCCGCGCAGCAGCCGTTGAGCACCACATCGGCGACCAGGTCGACGGCCAGGGCCAGATCACTGTCGAGCACGTGCGCGTAGTAGCAGGTGTGCTCCTTGGCGGTGAACGCGTTCAGCTCTCCCCCGACGGCGTCCATCGCCTGCGCGATGTCCACCGCCGTGCGGCTGGGGGTCGACTTGAACAGCAGGTGCTCGAGGAAGTGCGCGGCCCCGGCCACCGTCGCACCTTCGTCGCGCGAGCCGACGCCGACCCAGACCCCGACCGACGCGGAGCGCACCGAGGGCAGGTATTCGGTGACCACCCGCAAGCCGCCCGGCAGCGTGCTGCGCCGCAGCGCGGCCTGGGGTGCCGATTCCGCCTCAGCGGCCTCGCCCCGGCGCAAAGCGCCGGCCCGACCGGGACGCGTCCCGGTCGACGAGTCAGCTGCTCGCCGTCGCGGCATCGGCAGGTGCGGCCGCCGGAGCATCGGCGGGAGCCGAGTTGTCTTCCTCCACCAGAACCAGCGAGATCTTGCCGCGCTTGTCGATGTCGGCGATCTCCACGCGCAGCTTGTCGCCGACGTTCACCACGTCCTCGACCTTCGCGATCCGCTTGCCCTTACCGAGCTTGGAGATGTGCACCAGGCCGTCACGGCCGGGCAGCAGCGACACGAACGCACCGAAATCCGTTGTCTTGACCACGGTTCCGAGGAACCGCTCGCCGACCGTCGGCAACTGCGGGTTGGCGATGGCGTTGATCCGGTCGATCGCGGCCTGCGCCGAGGGCCCGTCGGTGGCGCCGACGAACACGGTGCCGTCGTCCTCGATCGAGATCTGCGCGCCGGTCTCCTCGGTGATCGCGTTGATCACCTTGCCCTTGGGGCCGATGACCTCGCCGATCTTGTCAACCGGGACCTTGATGGTGGTGACCCGCGGCGCGTAGGGGCTCATCTCGTCGGGTGCGTCGATGGCCTCGGCCATGACCTCGAGGATGGTCAGCCGGGCGTCCTTGGCCTGCCCCAGCGCGCCCGCCAGCACCTGCGACGGGATGCCGTCGAGCTTGGTGTCCAGCTGCAGCGCGGTGACGAAGTCCTTGGTGCCGGCGCACTTGAAGTCCATGTCGCCGAACGCGTCCTCGGCGCCCAGGATGTCGGTCAGGGTGACGAAGCGGCGCTCGGTGCGACCGTCGATCTCGACGTCGTCGGAAACCAGCCCCATCGCGATGCCGGCCACCGGCGCCCTGAGCGGCACACCGGCGTTGAGCAGCGACAGGGTGGACGCACAGACCGAACCCATCGACGTTGAGCCGTTGGAACCCAGCGCCTCGGACACCTGACGGATGGCGTAGGGGAACTCCTCGACGCCGGGCAGCACCGGGATCAGGGCCCGCTCGGCCAGGGCGCCGTGCCCGATCTCGCGCCGCTTGGGTGAGCCCACCCGGCCGGTCTCGCCGGTGGAGAACGGCGGGAAGT
>NZ_LZLU01000139.1:0-12010 GCF_001673415.1 Mycobacterium sp. 1165196.3
CCCACTACTAAAGGGGGCGACTTGGCGTAGGGCCGAGGAAACCTCGCCCCCGATCTCGTCGCCGAAGACCGCAACGGATGACGATTGCTGCGAATTTCACGCGCCTGTCTCACGCAGCGCTGCACAGGTGCAGCCGAACGTGAGGAGCTGCAGTCGAAGCTCAGAACCTACAAGAGTTACCGGATCACCGCGCCATGTTGGTGAACCGCGACAAGTGCAGCTGGTGCGCGACGGTCACCGTCTTGGTGGGGCCGTTGCGGTCTTCGGCGACGAGATCGGGGGCGAGGTTTCCTCGGCCCTACGCCAAGTCGCCCCCTTTAGTAGTGGGGTCAGCGCTTTCGCGATGTCGCGGCCCAGCTGGGGTCGCGACCGAGGTAGCGCAGGATCTTGTCCAGGCTGGACTGGCTGAGGCCATCGGTGGCGTGCGCAAACGGTGCGCCGGGGACGTCTCGCGCCTCGCCCTCTGGGGCGAGGAGAGCAAGAGGCAGCGCAGCGTCCACCACCTCGTCGGCAAGGGTGAATGGCATCCCTAGCGCTTTCGCGACGTCCCAGCCATGGACGACGTAGTCGACGAAGTGAAAGCCGATGGCCACCGCGCCGGGGAACTTCGCGCCCGGCCCGAAATCGGGAAGGGTGAACGACGCGTCGAGTACCGCGTCGTCGGCGAATGCTGCGAGCACGTCCTTCGCTGCGTCGGCGTAGGCCGCACCAGGGTCGGCGGCGACCGCATCCCTCACAGATGCCGCGTCCCATACCTTGGGCTCACTGCCGAACCCCCGTGCGGCCGCGGCGAATCCGCGGTGTTGGATGGTCATGTGGGCGAGCAGGTCGACCAACTGCCAGTCAGCACATGGGGTGGCCGCGTTCAGATCAGCGTGCTGCACGGAGCCGACGATGCTGGTGGAGGTCATCACGGCGATGCGGTGCAGAGGGCGAATGTCCGGAAAGTCCATAGGCATAAACCGATCATATGCATGTGCATATGATCTGACAACGCTTATAGTTGGCTGATGGCACCCAAACCACGGCGAGATGACTTGGCGGCGATGCTGCATCCACTGCTCAGGGACCTCGTCGCAGCGGAGATGCCGATCCTCGCCGCGCACCACGTGAGCATGTGGGGGTACGTCGTTCTGGATGCGTTAGATCGGTCGCCTGTGCGCACACAAGCAGCACTCGCGGAGGCCATCGGCGCGGACAAGACGCGGATCATCCCGACGCTCGACGAGCTCCAACAGCGCGGCTACATCGAGCGCAGGCCTGACCCAGATGACCGCCGGGTCCGCCTGCTCGAAATCACGCCAGCCGGCCGCGAGGTCAAGAACGCGGTGCAAGCCGAAATTCAACACAGCGAAGAACACTGGCTAGGCGAGCTGACGACGGAGGAGCGCAGGGTGTTTCTGCGAGCACTTGAAAAGCTCAGCAAATTGAGAACCCAATGACTCCAGGGGATCATCCAAGGTCTGGGCCACCGCGTGAGCGACCCGTGAGATCTACAAGCTCGAACACACGTCAGCGGAAACGGATGTTCAACGTCGCCAGGCCAAATATCTTGCGGCCAGCCGACTTCGCGCCGACGATCACGACTCCGCTGCGGGTTTCCGGGTCCAGTGACTTGATCCGGCCGCTGTACTCGATGTCGGCACCCTCGGTGGCCGACACGACCACGGGCTGGGACAGCCGCACCGCGTAGCGGGTCACCGCACCGGGATCGCCTGACCATGCCGAGCCGAATCCGGCACCCAACGCCATGGTGAGCATTCCGTGGGCGATCACGTCGGGCTGGCCCGCCAGTTTGGCGAGGTTCTCGTCCCAATGGAGCGGGTTGGCGTCGCAGGCCACACCGGAGTAGTTCACCAGGTCGCCGCGCGACAGTCGCGCGTGGTGGACCGGTAACTCGTCGCCGACCTTCACGTCATCGAAGGACGGCGTTCCCGGGGTGCGGGTGGTGCCTGCGTGGGCGATCTGAACCTCGTCCGCCGGGCGCACCGTCTTCTGGTAGTCCTCCTCGGAGTAGTCGATGCCGGCGAGGTTCACATCGTGCATCATCACCTTTTCCGCGACGCTTCTGATCGCCGGATCGACATCCTCGGCGGTGACGCCCACGACGGTGGTGTGCAGGGTGTGCACCCGCTCGCCGGCCGTGTCGGTGAACGTGTTGGTCACGGTGATCAAGTCTCTGCCGGCGATCCTGCGCACCGATGACAGTTCGACGTCAACGTGCAGTTCGTCTCCGGCCACGATCGGGCGGTGCTGCTCGAAGACTTCTTCGGTCTGCAGGTACATCTCGTAACCGATGACCACCGATTCGAACAAATGCCGATTGGCGGCCATGGCCGGGGCCGACGTGAACGTCAGCGGCGCCACCAGGTCCGGATATCCCAGTTCAGCGGCGGCGTCGAGTTTCCAGTGCGCAGGGTGATAGTCCTGCACGGCGCGGGCGAACTCGCGTAGTTTCTCGCGGCCGACCTGGTAAGTGTCTTCGATCCGGTAGTAGTGGCCGACCCGCGCTTCGAGTGCCGACGCTTCGGTTGCTGCTGTCATGGATTGCTCAACTTTTCTGTCGGCCTGTTCACGGAAGCCGACCTACGCACACTAACCCGGCGACATCAGGCCACCGAAGGCCGCAACGCGGAGGACAAGATTGCCCGAGTGTGTTACCGCTGGCCGACCCTGGCCGAGGCCGTCGACACTCGACGTCGCTCAGCCACTTCGCCGGTGACCTGACGTCAGCCTTGAACACTGCGGTTTCAGTGGCTCCTACACCGAGGGCGTTGCGCGCATTTCGCAGAGCGTTTTGTGCCGGAATGCCCGATGGTCCGCAACTCTTGCTAGCGCACTAGTCCTCGCCACGCGAGGAACAACACCAGCAGCAGAATTACCACCCAGTTGCTAACCGCATGCGCAGCGGCGGAGCTGGCGACGGCACGTCGTCTCACCTGATCAACACGGTCATACCTAGCTGATATTTGCTCACCTAGGTTGTGAGTCCATTCGTTACGTCGGCGCTCATTTTCCGTCCACACCTGTTCACGTTCTCTATGCAATTCCGCCCAGGCGTCGGGGTTCTCATCCATATTGTCGGGCATCGCAGGAGACGGCAGACGCTCGTATTGAGGCATTTGTTGCGCCGCCTCCAGCTCGGGGCTGAGTGTCGCAATGGCGCGCAGGTACACCATCAGGAAGTACAGCCCGCTAAAAGTCAGCGCTAAGCAAGCCGCGATCGGTATCCCCGCCCACAAATGAGTCAACCCGAACACGACTTGCCTCGTCACTTTTCGGCGGACACCTTGTTGTTCAGCGCGATAGCGAAACGCGAGCTCTTCGGCATGGGCCACCCACGGAACCAGAGCGGCTACGACGATTGGCACCGCGACTCCGACCACTGCCCAGATCCACCCGCTCTGCCCCGTCTGTGCGAGACCGACGTTGCCGCTGTTGCCCAGCATCCGCCACCAACCCCAACTGAGCAGCGGGAACACGTTCACGAGCGCGAAGTAAACAGCAATCACCACGGTGAGCTGGCCAATCGCCGCCGGAATCATCCACCAGCGCATGGCCAGAACTGTTTGGCGATACTCCTGGCGCAGACGTGCGTGACGAACCACGTTGTGAAGCGACCGCAACATACTTCCGGCAATAAAAGCCACAACGACGGCCGTCAAAACGGTCGCCGGTGTTCCGTGCAGCATCGTCACTCAGCCATTTTGACAAGCGGGACCGATTCCTGCGGATCGTTCTATAGGTTGGCTACGGCTGAGCCACCATCGGTTGTTTCAAGCCCGAACCGCCCTTGTAGGAACCTGGCTGGACGTACACTCTCCAGTCATGAACAAGGTTACGAGAGTCTTGTTTGCGCTGGTGCTCGCCTCGGCCGTCTCAACCACGTCGGTGAGCTGTGTACCTCCCTACTGCCCCCTCACGGGCGGCCCGGCCGTCATCTGCTAGTCACCAGCGGCCGCTGATGGGGCGAGACCCTAGCCCCACGATGTGCCGACCGCTAATCGTATTTGGCGAATCCAGTTGTGCGACTTGAGGTCTGGGGCCTCAAGCACGAATCATATTGGCAGGAACGCGGGTTCAGAAGGCCATGTCATAGCAGACCCAGAGCAAGGGGCCGGCCAGGAGCAAAGCCAGCAGAGTCACGCCACCGATGAGCCGCCACGCGATGGTCGAGCGAAAAATGACCGCGGTAATCGCCGAAGCGGTCGACAGGACAATCAACACGGCCGCGATGACGACCTCGGTGCGCGCCGATTGCACCGCGGATTCGGACGACGGCGGAAAGAACCCGGCTTCCAATTTGAACGCCAAAGCGTGGTTGCTCGAGACCGTCAGCAGCAGCAGAAGGGCGAGCATCATCGTCGCCAACCCGATCAGCGACAGGCATGCCCCAAAGATATTGCGGTTCGCCGGATCTATCGGGCCGGTGTAGTGGGGCATCTCGTCCACATTCCGAATCGTAGGGCGTAATCCGCAGCGAAAGGAACGATGCGCGATCGGCCGAAGTTGGCCAACTGATCACCCAATAGATACCTGGTCATGTCACCGTGCTCAGGTGCGAGCGGAACCCTCGGCCAGCCACTCAGGCGTGGCCGGCCGGTTCCACAACTGGTGCGAGGCGGTTGTCGGCCGGCTGCCATTCGGCCTGAAGGCGGTCGTCGCGCCGACGCTCGTGGGCTTCTGTGTGATCAACGGTTTCACCTTCGGCCTCGACCTGACGATCCTGACGGGCTTGCGCAGCGGGCTCGCCCTTCCGGTGCCCATCGCCGTGACGATCGCCTACGGATGCGCCCTCACACTCAGCTACGTCCTCAATCGCGTATTGAACTTTCGGTCCCACGCCGCGGTCGGGCCTCAGGTGCTGACCTACGCCGTGGTGGTCGCCGTCAACTATCTGGCTTTCATCCTCGGGGTTACCACGGCGCTCGCGGCCGTCGGCGTGCACTATCAGCTGTCGCGCCTGGCGGCGGGCGGCTGTGAAGCGGTGTACATGTACAGCGCGATGAGGTGGGTCGTCTTCCGGCGCTGAGCGGCCCCACCGATCCGGGACTTGGTGGCCGAGGTGTAGCCCACCCGTGACCTCCGCGCGACGGCGACGAAGGACGCTCGACAGGTGACGGTAATCGCGGTGATCGCCGCGCTCGCGACGGCAACCTGCCTCGGCTACTACGCGGGACGGCGCGCGGCCTCGCCGCCGCCGAGCTGGAGGAAGCGAACCAGCCGCATCGCCCTGAGCAGGCAGGCCATCGGCCTGCTCGCGATGATCGCCGTGCGCCGCATCCGGCAACGCGTGCGGGCCGAGCGCATCGTCTCCGACATCGCCGCCAGATACGGCATGAGAATAGTTGCGCCACCGCATCTTCGGCGCGGCAGCGTGGTGCGGTTGCGGTCCTGGTAGAGCCCACCAAGTAGTCTGCCGAATCGACTGTCGCCAAGAAGGACGGAACGGGCATGACTGCACTACAAGACAAAGTGGCGTTGGTGACCGGGGCGTCGTCGGGCCTCGGCGCAGAAACCGCAAAGTTGTTCTCCCGGCAGGGCGCAACGGTTTTCGGCATCGGCCGCGATGCCCGGCGCCTGGCTGACGTCTTCGCCGATATCGAAAGCGGCGGGTTTGCGTCGGTGGACATCGGGTCGGCGCATGCCTGCCGGGACGCGGTCGCGCAGTGCGTGCGTGATTTCGGTGGCCTCGACGTCCTGGTCAACGTCGCCGGGCGACACCAGATGCGCCGCACCGAGTCTCTGACCGACGACGACTGGGAACAGGACCTTGCGGTCAACCTCAACGGACCGTTCTACCTGTGCAGGGCTGCCCTGCCCCACCTGCTGGAGCGCGGTGGAAACATCGTCAACGTCAGCTCCATCGCCGGCGTCGAAGGCCAGGCCTACTCGGCCGGCTACTGCGCCGCCAAGCATGGCCTGATCGGCCTCACCCGCGCGTTGGCCGTGGAATACACCGCGGACCGCTTGCGCGTCAACGCGGTATGTCCAGGCGGAATGCTCACGCCGCAGATCGAACAGTTCAGCACGCCAGACGATCCCAACTACGACCTGATCATGCGCACGGCCTCACCGCGCGGCATGATGCAACCCCTCGACGTCGCCAACGTCATCGCATTCCTCGCCAGCGACGCCGCGGCCGCCATCCACGGCGCGGTCTATCGAGTCGACAACGGCAAAGGCGCCGGGTAACGGTTCGAGCACGTTTGGATCACCCCCCGACACGTCGTGCGGCACCACGCTTGCCGTCGTTGACAATTCGAGGCATGAGGCAATCGCGGGAGCCCGACGATGGCGCGTGAGATCTCGCGGCAGCTATTTTTGCGGGGCGCCGTCGGGGCGTTGGCCACCGGCGCGGTCCTCGGCGCACCCCGAGTGGCGGCCGACCCGAGACCCACAGGTTGGGAGGGGCTGTCCACGGCCCTCGGCGGGAAGGTGGTGCTTCCGGACAGCCCCCAATTCGCCGGAGCCAAGCAGGTTTTCAACACCAACTACAACGGGTCGACGCCGGCGGCGGTCGTCACCCCGACATCGGCGGCCGACGTTCAGAAGGCGATGGCCTTCGCGGCAGCCCACAACCTGAAGGTCGCCCCCCGCAGCGGCGGACACTCCTACATCGGCGCGTCGACCGCGAACGGAACCATGGTGCTCGACCTGCGCCAACTGCCCGGGGACGCCAACTACGACGCCGCGACGGGACAGGTCACGGTGACGCCGGCCACGAGTCTGTACACGATGCACCGGACGCTGGCCGCTGCCGGTCGGGGCATCCCCACCGGTACCTGCCCGTCAGTCGGTGCCGCCGGGCATGCGCTCGGTGGCGGCATGGGGGCCCAATCCCGGCATGCCGGCCTGCTCTGTGACCAGCTGACGTCGGCGTCGGTGGTGTTGCCCAGCGGTCAAGCGGTCACCGCGTCCGCCGCCAGCAATCCCGACCTGTTCTGGGCGCTGCGCGGCGGCGGTGGCGGCAACTTCGGCGTGACCACCTCCCTGACCTTCGCCACGTTTCCCACCAAAGACGTCGACGTCGTCAACCTCAACTTCCCGCCGCAGTCCTTCGCGCAGGTCCTCGTCGGTTGGCAGAACTGGTTGCGCACCGCCGACCAGAACAGTTGGGCGTTGGCGGACGCCACCGTCGACGCGATGGGTGTGCATTGCCGGATCCTGGCGACCTGCCCGGCCGGGTCAGGCAACAGCGCCGCGGCCGCGATCACCCAGGCGGTGGGGCTGCAGCCGTCGGGCACGGAGAACCACACGTTCAACTACCTGGACCTGGTGAACTATCTGGCCGTCGGCAATCTCAACCCGTCACCGCTCGGCTATGTCGGTGGATCAGACGTCTTCACCACCGTCAACGCGGGCGTGGCGCAGGGGATCGCCGCGGCGGTCAATGCGTTTCCCCGCGGCGCCGGGCGCATGCTGGCCATCATGCACGCGCTGGACGGTGCCCTCGCCACGGTGGCGCCCGGAGCCACCGCTTTTCCGTGGCGGCGCCAGTCGGCGCTGGTGCAGTGGTATGTGGAAACGGGCGATCCCGCGGCCGCGACCAACTGGCTTACCACGGCACATCAAGCCGTGCAACAGTATTCGGTCGGCGGCTATGTCAACTACATCGAGGCCAACCAGTCGCCCTCGCGCTATTTCGGCCCGAACCTATCGCGGCTGAGCGCCGTGCGGCAGAAATACGATCCCGGCCGGATCATGTTTTCGGGGCTCAACTACTAGGGCCGAACGCCGTCCCGGGCCCGGCGTCCATGGGCAGTCGACACTCGGTGGTTAGACCGGCTTGGCACGGGGTACTTCCAGTGTGTCTTCGGCGAGTGAAGGGTTTAGCGAATGGCAATCGAGCACGGTCGTGCGCGGTGCCCCCGCTGCATGGCGTGGGCGCAGTACCGGTTTCTGGAACGCGATGACCACAAGCTCGAGTATCAGGTCGATTGTGATGCATGCGGAAACCTGTACTCCGAGGTGACCATCGCGTCGACCGTCACCACGTCGGCGGCATAAGCGGCCCGCTCCGCCCACTCAACGGCGCGTCGCTGCACGTCCAGCCCGCGGCCTGACCTGCCGCGTTACGAATCTCGGGCCTGGTGTAAAGTCTGGACAGCGAGCCAAGACGCCCCCACTCTGGAGCAGCGCCTAGCGCGCGCAACGCCGTGCGAAACGCGTTGAAAGGGGCGGCGTGAACGAAGTATTGGCGCGAGCCGGCATCTTCCAGGGGATCGCTCCCGATGCGGTCGAGGCGTTGGCTCGCCACCTGGAGCACGTGTCGTTTCCGCGCCGGCGCACCGTCTTCGTCGAGGGCGAGCTGGGCGATGACCTCTACGTCATCCTGTCGGGTGCGGTGAAGATCCGCCATCAGACCACAGACGGTCGCGAAACCGTCTTCGCGGTGCTGGGTCCCGGGGACGTGTTCGGTGAGCTGGCGCTCTTCGATCCCGGCCCGCGGACCTCCACGGTGATCACCCTGACCGAGGTGGAAGCGGTCAGGATGGACCGTCGCGCGTTGCGGACATGGATTGTCGAACGCCCCGAAATTGCCGAGCAGCTGCTGCGGGTGCTGGCGCGCCGGCTTCGGCATACCAACAACACGCTGTGCGACCTGATCTTCACCGATGTCCCCGCCCGGGTGGCCAAGCAAATCCTGGACCTGGCAATGCGTTTCGGCACCAGCAGCGGGGGATCGGTGCTCGTCGAGCACCACCTCACGCAGAAGGAACTCGCCCAACTCGTTGGCTCGTCGCGCGAAACCGTCAACAAAGCCCTGTCCGACTTCACCCAACGCGGATGGATCCGCCAGCAGGGCAAGGCCCTCATCATCGACCAACCCGCGAAACTGGCCCGCCGCGCCAGGGCTTAACGCCCCGCGTGCGCCAAGGGCACGGGCGCCGGCATCAGGACGATCGTCCACGCGTCCGGGTCGAGAAAGGCTATCGCCCCATTGCGGGCCCACCACGGGTTGTCGAGCACGACCTGCTCGGCTCCCGCGTCGCGGCACCTGCTCGCGACCGCTTGCTGATCGTCAGCCGAGTTGAAGTAGAACACCAGCAGGTTCTCCCGCGTCGGCGCGGTTCCGTCGATACCGTCGCGATGGGCGACGAATTCAAGGTTGTATTGATCGCCGGGCAGTCCGAACATGACGACCGCCCATTCGCCGTCATCCGCGGAATGCAGCTGGGGCAGCGACAACACGTCCCGGTAGAACCGGACTATCCGCTGCAGCTGGGCCGTGGGTCGGGCCACCCGGACCTGCACTGCGGGCAACGCCGACGGCCACGAACCGACACTAGGCATCTCAGGCATGCGGGCCCCTCTCTGGAATGCATAGACGAGTCAAACCCTAAGTGATCGACCAGAATTCAAGCAGGGTCCGCAAGGTCGCGACGAGGGGGAGTGGCTGGTCCAGCATCGGGTGGTGGCCGGCCAGGGCCAATTCCACGAACGGGCCACGCAGCTGAAGCAGGGAACGGATGCGTTCGGCCATCGCGGGAGGCACCAGCCCGGCCTCACACCGCAAATAGCCTACCCGGCAACGCATCGCGGCCAGCATGGTCTCCAGCGACTCCTCGTCGGCCGGTGTCGGTTCGAGAAATTCACCGCCGTAGATCGCCGGGTCGAACTTCCAGATCCAGCCCTCGTCGGTTTTGCGCACCGACTCGGCCGCTATGTGCTGTCGGATGTAGGGCAGGAGCAACTCCTGTGCGGGCACCGCCGTAAAGCGGGCCAGGATCTCATCTTTCGTCCGGTATTGGTTGTGCTTGTGCCTGCGCAGCCGCCCTTCCTCCGGGGCGCGCTCCCACAACGGGGAGTCGATCACCAGCATGCTGTTGATTTGGGGGCTGTAGTGCATCGCCGCCGTGGACACGACCCAACCGCCCATGCTGTGGCCGATGATGGTTGGTCGTCCTGCGGGTCCCGCGGCCGCGGCGGCCGCCATCACTTCGCTTGCCCACGTTCGCAAGTCGTAGCTGCCACGGGCTTCGCTGTCCCCGTGCCCGGAAAGATCCGGCGCGATCACCCGATGGGTTTGGAGAAAGAACGGCGCGATGTGATCCCACCAACCCGAGTGCGCTCCACCACCGTGGACGAGGACCACGGGCGGTTGATGGGCATCACCCCAGACGCGCAGATGTATGCGGCAACCGTCGACGTCCACGTCGACGTGGTCCGGCCTGTGATTCAGTGCTGCGGTGAACCAGGCTGGCGTGATCGGCATCTGGCGCGAACGGGCAAACAGTTTTCGACCTCCGAGGACTCAAACACCCTGTCGTGAAGCAGTTTCCGCTCGGTGCCGCCCACGACGGTTCGCCCGGTTGGGAATTGTGGAGTTCACGAATGCGCCTCGGCGAGCCGCACCGTGACGGTTACGCGTCCTCTTTCATCCTGCTTGGCGACGGCATGTCCAGCGCGATCGGCCCCGTCGAGGCGCAAGGTCAGGGGTCCGCCGGTGTTCAGGAAGTTGCGCCACCACGTCTTCGCCTCGGGCATGCCGACGCCGATGACGATCTCGTTCCCGCTACGTCGATAGGACACCGGGATGCTGAAGGTGCGCCCGGAGCGTCTACCCGTGTAGGTCAGCATGGTGATGTTGCGGTTGAGCAGTCCGCCGAAGCGGCGGGAGTTGGCCAGCGCGGCTATCGGCGCATTGAAAAGGGGCGCGGCTCGCATCAGGAGGCGGCCAAGTTGTTCGGAACGCACGTGGAAAGTATCGCAGCAAACGTGATGCCGGCCGCAGGGACAAGCGGGTAGCATCCCCGCGCAGATGCGCTAACAGCTGCCATGCACGAGGGAGGGGGCGCCGATGACTGCTCCTGTCGACCCTTCGGTACCGCCCAGCGGCGTGGGCTGCCTCGAGTGCGACGCGACCGGCGGTTGGTGGGTGCACCTGCGTCGTTGTGCGGCTTGCGGGCACATCGGCTGCTGCGACGACTCGTTCTCTCGCCATGCGACCAAGCACTGGCAGCAGACCGGGCATCCGATCATCCGGTCATTCGAGCCGGGCGAGGATTGGTTCTGGAACTACGAGGCCAACGACTACTACGAGGGTCCCGAGCTCGCGCCGCCCGAGTGCCGCCCCGAGGATCAGTCGGTTCCCGGGCCGCGCGGGCGGGTTCCACACAACTGGTTCGAGCTGCTGCGCCATCGAGACGGCTAACGCTTCGCGTGGCGGGTGTGCGGGGCCCGGTTTAGACTCTTAATCCCGCTACCACGCGAAAGGCGTTCTGTCATGCCAGAGGTCGATCTCGGCTCGCCGTTGGTATTCGCCGACCCCCTCGCGTGTGTGGCCGCCGATGCGCTTCGCTGTGGTATGCGGTTCGAGCACGGTGGTGGCCCGCAGATCCAATGGTGATTCAGGATCGGGAGAGCGCCGAGGCTGAGCAGCCGTCGGCATGGGCACCGCTCCGCAACCGCGTGTACCGCAGCCTGTTCATCGCGCAGCTGGCGTCCAACGTCGGGACATGGATGCAAAGCGTTGCGGCCCAATGGTTCTTGGTGGAAAAGCACAGCAGCGACGTCATCGTGGCGCTGGTGCAGACCGCGAGCCTCGGACCGACGCTGCTGCTAGGTCTTTGCGCCGGCGTACTCGCCGACCTGTTCGACCGGCGGCGGTTGCTCTTTGTCCTGCAGTCCTACGCGGTGCTGGTCGCCTTGGCGCTGGCAGTGCTGACCTACCTCGGGCGGATGACCCCGACGTCGCTGCTGGCGTTCACCGTGGCCATCGGTTGCGCGTCCGCACTGGCCGGGCCGGCCTGGCAGGCGATCCAGCCCGAGGTCGTCCCTCGCGCGCAGATACCGGCCGCTTCGACCCTGGGCAGCGTCGCGGGCAACGCCGCACGAGCGATCGGACCGGCGATCGGGGGTGTCGTGGTGGCCGTGTCCGGACCCGCGGCGGCCTTTGCCATCAACGCGGTGTCGTTCGCCGGAATCATCGTTGCCCTCGCCGCCTGGAAGCGGCCCAAGCAATTCGCCCCGTTGGAGCGGGAACATTTCGGCCACGCCATCCTCA
>NZ_LZLU01000140.1:0-2133 GCF_001673415.1 Mycobacterium sp. 1165196.3
AGTCGGCCTCGGCGACGAAGGTGGCGCAGTTCCAGAAGGCGCCGGAGGTCACCAACCCGTCGGGTCAGGCCACCCAGAGTGCGGCGGTCACCAACGCCACGGCCAACTCCACGGCGACCAACACGTCGAAGACCCTGCAGGCGCTGGCGCAGCCGGCAACGACCACGTCGACCAACGCGACCGCCGCCACGACCACGGCGGCGACGACGACCACGGATCCGCTGTCGGAGGTCTGGTTCCTGCTGACCGGGCAGACCAGCCTGCCCACCAACCTGGGCACTCTGGTCAACGGCTACAGCCCGTTTGCGGGGTTGTTCTACAACACCGAGGGTCTGCCGTACTTCAGTACTGGTATGGCCAACACCTTTACGCAGATCGCCAAGTCGGTCGGTGCGATCGGTGGGGCGGCTCCGGCGGCGGCCAAGGCGTTGCCTGGGCTTGGTGGTCTGGGTGGGATGTTGGGTGGCGGTGCTGCGGCGGCTCACCCGGTGGCGGCGTTGGGCAGCGCGGCCTCGGTGGGTGGCAAGTTGTCGGTGCCGGTGGCCTGGTCGGGGGCGCCGGCGGCGCCGGCGCTGGGGCATGCGATTCCGGTCAGCAGCATCAGCGCGGCTCCCGAGGCCGCCGGCGGGCCGGGGAACCTGCTCGGTGGCATGCCGCTGGCCGGGACGGGTGCCGGCGGGCACGGGGTGGCGGGTCCCAAGTACGGATTCCGGCCCACCGTCATGGCCCGGCCCCCGTTTGCCGGCTGAGCACGCGTCCGCAGGTGTGTTCGACGCCGCCGATTGCCACGCAGCTATCAGTGTCCGCAGCATGATGCGCCGCGAGTTCTCCCAATTGCTACCGGCGTCCGCCGTCCGCGTGCGCCGGTGCGATCAAGCGGCTGAAGTGATCGAAAAGAGGTTCCCGCGACGCCCCACCAGGACGGGTCACCGCGGCACGCTGAATCTGTCCACTCGGATTGCCCCCGAACCCGCATGGTGCATCAAAAACTGCATTATGCCTACGCAGGTCTTCCCTGGGGGGGTGCAATCCACTAGAGTCCTCGGCGTAGTCCCAATCACATCGCAAGCGGCAAACCACTTCGTAGGCGAGCGTTGGCGAGTCGTTGATGACAAGAAGGCCAGGAATGACCACATCACCAGTCGCGTCCACCATGGGCTGAGACGAGCTAACCGGCCATCAGATCTTTTGGCCGCCGGCGGGCCGACAACACCCAGCATGATTTTTACCAGCTACTTTCGGGCCCAGGTCGGTTATCATTCGCTGAGACCGTTCTGCTACCCGCGTCGGTCGAGGTCAGGCGCTGTTACTGTGTCGTTACCAAAAGTGAATTCGCCGTACCGCTAAGTGAACAATTGCAAACACCGGGCTTCCACACCGATCTCGGGGGCCACCGTCATCTAGTCTCGCATCGTCGGGGATAGAACTAGGAGGGAATAAATATGTCGTTCGTGACCACACAGCCGGAGGCTTTGGCCGCGGCGGCCGGGAATCTGCAGGCTATCGGGTCGACCTTGAGCGCCCAGAACGCAGCCGCTGCAGCCCCAACGACGGGGGTGGTACCCGCCGCTGCCGACGAGGTGTCGGCGTTGACCGCGGCCCAGTTCGCCGCGCACGCGCAGATGTACCAGGCGGTGAGCGCCCAGGCCGCAGCGATTCACGAGCAGTTCGTGAACACTCTGTCCACCAGCTCCGGTTCGTACGCTGCCACCGAGGCAGCCAACGCGGCCGCCGCCGGCTGATCGGACTGGCGGTTCGGGACCTTGGGACAGATCGTCACCGACGTGGGTTCCAACGTGACCGCCCCGCAGGGAGCGATCCCGGGGCCGCAGGGTTGGGCCCGCAGAACGTCCTGCAGCGCAACACGCACTCCGTCAACTCAAACGCCGCGGTTCGGGTTTGACGTCCGTCTCACCGTGACAGCGCCCGGTGGCCGCCGGCTGACGGGAAGGGGGGGTCATTTCTATTCATTCGGCACGGCGGTTGCGTAACACGTAACCGATCCGGCCACCGTCTTCACCACATCACCCAGTAACTACGTAGCAAGGAGAACAGCCGACATGGCAACACGTTTTATGACCGACCCGCACGAGATGCGGGCGATGGCGGGCCGCTTCGAGGTGCACGCCCAGA